>JAGAUM010000167.1 GCA_017620795.1 Clostridia bacterium | reverse complement strand
GTCAACTATTCATACTGCGTTACAATCCTTCAAAATAATATGAAAGATTGTTGTCAATTTGTTGTCAACTCGGATTTGAGATGCCGAAAACCCTTGATTTTACTGGGTTTTTTAGTCGAGAGGTTTCATTGTGGGGAACAACAGTACATCGCGGATAGCGGCGGAGTCGGTCAACAGCATGCACATGCGGTCGATACCGAAGCCGATACCACCTGTCGGAGGCATACCAATTTCCAACGCGTTCATGAAGTCCTCATCGGTAGTGTTTGCTTCCTCATCACCCATTGCAAGCAAAGCTTCCTGTGCACGGAAACGTTCACGCTGGTCGATGGGGTCGTTCAGCTCGGAATAAGCGTTTGCCATTTCCCAACCGTTCATGAAGAACTCAAACCGTTCTACATAGTTGGGATCTTCCGGCTTTTTCTTGGTCAAGGGAGAAATCTCCACGGGATGGTCCATAACAAAAGTCGGCTGGAGCAGATGCTCCTCAACAAACTCTTCGAAGAAGAGGTTTAAGATGTCACCCTTGGTGTGGTGTTCTTCATATTCAACATGATGCTCTTTAGCAACCTTCTTGGCTTCTTCGGCATCTTTAATTTCGTTGAAGTCTACACCAGAGTACTTCTTGACCGCATCTAACATGGTGATACGCTCGAAGGGCTTACCCAAATCCATTTCAATGCCGTTGTAAACAATCTTGGTGGTGCCCAGAACCTCTTGGGCTACATGGCGATAAAGGTTCTCGGTCAAGTCCATCATGCCATGATAATCAGTGTAAGCCTGATAAAGCTCCATCAACGTAAACTCGGGATTATGACGGGTGTCTAAGCCCTCGTTACGAAATACGCGACCAATTTCATAGACCCGCTCCAGACCGCCAACAATCAGACGCTTTAAGTAAAGCTCTAACGAAATGCGGAGCTTGAAGTCCTCATCCAATGCATTAAAATGGGTTTCGAAAGGACGGGCAGCAGCGCCGCCTGCGTTGGAAACCAACATAGGAGTTTCTACTTCCAAGAAACCTTGTCCATCCAGATACTTACGGATGGCGGCAACGATCTTGGAACGTTTGATGAAGGTATCCTTTACCTCCGGGTTCATAATCAGGTCTACATAACGCTGACGATAACGCATATCGGTGTTGGTAAGACCGTGGAACTTTTCGGGTAAGGGAACCAAGGACTTAGACAGCAAAGTGTATTCGGTCACCTTGATGGAGATTTCCTCGGTCTTGGTTTTAAACACTTCGCCACGAACGCCGACGATATCGCCGATGTCCAATTTTTTAAAGAGGTCATAAGACTCTTCCAATAAGTCTTTCTTCACAAAAAGCTGGATGCGACCACTCTGGTCAGCAAGGTCACAGAACATGACCTTGCCCATGCCACGCTTGGACATCAGACGACCTGCAACCGAAACACTTTTTCCTTCAAAGGCTTCGAAGTCTGCCTTGATATCAGCCGCATGATGAGACTGGTCATACTTTACTTCCACAAAGGGGTCTTTTCCGCTTTCCTGAAGATCTTTAAGCTTGTCCCGTCGAATCTGTAAGATTTCGCTTAAGTCCTGCTCAGGAGCAGTTGTCGGGGTGTTTTGCTGTTCGTTCATGCTATAGCCTACTTTCTGGTAATCGAGAGGATTTTCAGGGTCATTTCACCTGCAGGGGTTTCGATAACAACTTTGTTGTTGACCTTCTTGCCCAACAGAGCACGACCGACAGGCGATTCATCCGAGATGCGACCCAAAGCCGGGTCAGACTCTGCAGAACCGCAGATTTCAAATTCCATATCCTTCTTCAAGGCGGTGTTCTTTACTTTAACAATACAACCGATGCTGACTTCTTTGGTGTCGATGTCATCCTGATCCAAAACCTGGGCGTTTTTCAGGATGTTCTCCAGCTCGGCAATGCGACCTTCGACCTGCGCCTGTTCATTCTTCGCCTCATCATATTCCGAGTTCTCGGACAAGTCACCCTGACCGCGAGCCTCTTTAATCTTTTCAGCGATTTCCTGACGCTTTTCGCTCTTGAGATAATCCAGCTCCGTTTCTAATTTTTCCAGACCTTCGGTGGTCAGAACATACTGCTTGGAAGCCATGTTAAACTCTCCTTTTCATACAAAATACTACATTACAATAGCTAATATTATACCGCAGTTTTTTCCAGATGTCAACCTTTGTTTATTCCTTTGGCATAAAGGGGGTGTTTTAAATGCAACCGGTCGGAAAGTTCAGAAAGAAAACATCCACAAAAGGCGGTCCAGTCTGCATCCAGTGGCAGTTTTTCAAGCCATTCGGGCAAGGGTTTGACCTCCACTCCGTCAATGACAATCCGCCCGTAGTGGATGCACATGGGTGTCTCCGACAAATTCAATACTACAGCGTTTTGCTTGCACTGACGAATCCACGGATTGGGGTCTTTAAAGGTCAATAGGACATCCGCCTGTTTTAAAAGGGCATAATTGGACGTGGAAATGGCGGTTAAACCATAGTCATCCATCAATCGGTCTGCCCATTCCTCTTTTTGAAGGTCTTCGGTACAGATGATGCAGTTTCCGGCAAACCAAAAGGTGCGTACAAAGGCCTGCCATTCCCTGTCAGAAAGCTTTGGGGCAACCAATGCAACACAGACACCGCGGTCAGGAAAATAGATACGCTCCAGCTTTTCCAGAACAGCGGATAAAAAGTATTCAAAGACCAGAAGTTGCCACGGGCGGTTTTGGGGACAACCCATGGGAAATAGGACCGTCTCGCAAGACTGTAATCTGCGAGGCAATGTTGTTTTGGTCGTACGCCGATAACGAATCAGCAAAGGCTTTGCACCGACTTTTTCATTGCTTCGCCGACACATCTTTTTTCCTAACTTGTTTTGCCGTTGTTCTGTTAACATTCCCACCATGGCACATCCTCCTCAAGCCAATCTATGAAAAGGACGCCAATATTATGCAACAACGGCACGCATCATTGCGTGCCGTTTAGGTTATACCATTGCTTTGATTGCCGCTAACAACTGCGGATCCTGGTCTAAGGTCAGAGTAGGCCAGCGATAGCGGTCTTCTTCAGGAAGGGAAACCACTTGATTGGGTGTAACGCCCTTTTTATGAATGCGTGTGCCATTGGGGGTCGCATACTCTGCGAAGGTTAAGGTCAGTACCCCATCAGGAAAACGGAAGGGATTTTGCATAATTCCTTTTCCGAAGGTGGTATCTCCTACAAGAATCGCGCGTCCGCGGTCTTTCAACGCGCCACTAAGCAGTTCTGCCGCACTGGCAGTTCCGTCATTGACCACAACCACCATGGGAATGGGGTCATAGGTCGAATCGGATTCAATGGTAACGCTATTTCCGTTTTTGGGAATCATCTGATAAATGACCCCCTCATCCAAGAAATAGTCCGCAATTTCTTCTGCCGCTTTGACACTACCACCTGAATTGTCACGCAGGTCTAAAATCAGCTCGGTAACGCCTTCACTTTTC
>JAGAUM010000166.1 GCA_017620795.1 Clostridia bacterium | reverse complement strand
TAGATGGTATAGGTCATGCGGGTCGGACGGGTATTGGTGGTATCCTGCGGAGAACGGCTGTTCGTACCCGAACGGAACAGTCGGTTATAATACGAGAAGATGAAGTTCGAAGAATAGCCATAATGACCTACCGACCAGATCTGACTACCATCATTGACCATTGCTACAGGCAGTGTTGCCTGAGGATAGTCCGCTTCTACACCAGTAAAGGTCTGAGTGGTTTCAAAGAGCTCAGCAAGGTCGAAAGAGGTTGCCCATTCTTCTAAGGTTACACGAATCAGATGAGTAATGTCGCCCTGCTTTTCGGCAAAGGATACAACAGTGCCGGAAACGAAGTCTTCGTTGACCATAAATACGCCGTCTGTTTCGGTCTCGGTCAAGCCTTCGGGAGCGACCATGTCATGGTTACCGGGCAGCTTTTTAAACTCGCGGAGGTCAACCACACGCTCGTCTCCATGATAGCGGGCAACAACCTCGGAAACCATGGGGTTTGCATAGTCGATGGCAAAGTAGTTCAGGTCAAAAGGTTGGTTTTTACCTTCGGGGCCGCTTGCTGCAAAGCGCAGTTCAATCTTGTCCCCTGCTTCCACCCAGATGACTTCACTGTCACGGGTAGTACGCGCCGAAGGAATATGAGTCCAACCGTTTTTCCACTTGTCGGCAAGGTTGGGAACGTCTGCGTGAGGCGAAACGATGGAAACCGACTCTTCTGCGGACGCAGGATAGATATTGGTCGTTGCACCGGTGCTGTCAATCTTATACAGCTTGTAAACAACACCCAAAGGACCGCTTAACTTCAAGGTCGGTCTTACCAAACCTGTTTTGGGTGCAGTAAAGATAATTGCAGGATGCACAGAACCGCTGTTCTGGTAACCCAAAGAGGAGTTCTCTTTAGCGAAAGCGGTGTTAAAGCCGTAACCAAGGATACCATTATAGCCGCCGACGCCGTTAAATGCGTAGCCGCCGTCACCATAGGTCTTGCCACCGCCCGACCAGTGCCCGATCAATTCGGTAGTGGACAGGGTTGCAAGAGAGTTGCTCGACCATGCCATCACAGGATAGCGGGTGGTGTCTTTTCCGACAGAATCGGCATGGTTGGGGTCTAACTGCAGTGCACCGCTCTTATCGTCTTCGTATGCTTTGTTATAGACATACACACGGTGCAATTTACCATATTGAGCAAAGTAGTCGTAATTACCCGAATTATAACCATAGCGGCCGACAATCCAGAACGGGCTTTTCTTTGCAGGCAGGCTTGCATTGGGATAGTCCGTAGCAGCGTTGCCGGTAAAGGGATGCTTTTCCGTATCAACCGCAAAGCCGTCCCCTGCATCGTAGTGGTTTACGCTCTTCGTCAGCGTTGCTTTGATCACATGAGTGGTACCCAAATAAGCCTCGGTTACCGTAACAGTGGTGCCCGAAACGAAGTCAGCGGGAATCTCGAAGACGCCATCAACATCCGTTTCAACCAGATCGGTAGAAGCGAGGTCGGTATCCATGCCAAACATTCTTTGTGCACGGAAATCAATCAGGGTTTGAGATGCATCATACTCAACCGCCCATTCGGTGATGGGGTTGATGTAGTCCAAAACATAAGTAGCCAAGGTGAAAGCACCGCCCTTGCCTTCGGGGCCTTTGGCAGCAAAACGCAGTTCCAAGGTGTCCCCCGCCTCAACCCAGATGGTTTCGGAATCGAAGGTGGTATAGCTTGCCGGCATCGATGCCCAACCGGTTGCCCACTTTTCGGGAACCGTAACACTAGCATCAGGCGTTACAATCGAAACGCTTTCAGCGCCTTTGGCAGGATATACCGCGGTCTTGCTACCTGTAGCATCCAGCTTGAAAATCTGCCAAGCAACGTTAACGCTACCCTTCATCAAAAGCGTAGGACGGATTAAGCCGGTGGCCGGTGCCACAAAACGGATGGCAGGATGGACCGAGCCTTCGTTCTGGTAACCGAGAGAAGAGTTTTCTCTGATAATAGTATTACCAAAAGAATAACCCAAGGTTGCCGAATAGGAGTTGGGGTCGGGAATCGAGTAACCGCCGTCACCATAAACGGCAGCAGAGCCGTTGGTATGGGGGTGATAGGTTTCGGTGGTTTTTTCCAATTTGACGGTCGCGTTCTGGGTCCATACCATGTTGGCTAGACGAACCGGTTCAATCGTCGCATTTTCGGTTAAATTCAAGGTAGTATTAACCGTATCCTCGTTGGCACGGAAGCCGTAGCCTGCACGGAGCAGGTATCCGTACTTGGAAAAACGGTCATAACCCGTACCGTGCTCATACCTACCAACGGACCAGATGGAGCTTGCCTTGGCAGGCAGGGTTCCGTTGGGATAAGATGCTGCCGCATCCGTCGTAAAGGTATGCTGGGTGGTGTCAACCGCAAAAGCCTCACCCGCGTCATAGGATGCCCAAACGGCGGGGATTTCGACAGGCTCGCTTACTGCTTCGTCCTCTGCAAATGCAAAGGGAACGCACGAAAGAACCATGGCGATCACCAAAACAAGTGATAAAACTTTCTTCATTCTTTCTCCTCCTAAAAATACAAAACCTTCTTCTGCAGATACATGTTGCCACTATAAAGTTAATTTTATCACAAGATTGCTCACATTGTCAAACTTTTGTTACAATTTTCGGTAAAAATGCAACCATTTGCATATATATAGAAAAAAGCACCCTTTCGGGTGCTTTTTAAGATTTAGCCTTTGATCATGTCGGCAACTTCGCTTGCGAAGTCGTCGCTGCGCTTTTCCAAACCTTCGCCACGCTCGAAACGAACGAAGCGACGGACGGTGATGTTCTCACCGATGGTAGCGATTTTCTCGGTAACCAGTTGGTTAACGGTGATATCGGGATCCTTGATGAAGGGCTGCTCGAGCAGGCAAACTTCCTTGTAGTACTTCTCGATACGGCCTTCGACCATCTTGTCAACGATCTTTTCGGGCTTGCCTTCGTTCAATGCCTGTGCACGCAGAATCTCACGCTCGTGGTCTAACACTTCGGTGGGAACTTCTTCGCGACGGACATAAGCGGGGCTGTTTACGCAAACCTGCATAGCCAGGTCGTGTACCAGCTGCTTGAACTCAGCGTTCTTGGCAACGTAGTCGGTCTCGGAGTTGACTTCAATCATAACACCGATACGGCCGCCATCGTGGATGTAGCAATCAACCATACCTTCGCTTGCGATACGGCCAGCCTTCTTAGCGGCAGTAGCCAGACCCTTTTCACGCAGGAATTCGATTGCCTTTTCCATGTCGCCGTTGGATTCAGTCAGAGCCTTTTTGCAGTCCATCATGCCGCAACCGGTTCTCTCACGCAGTTCTTTGACATCCTGAGCAGTAAACATATCTCAAACTCTCCTTATTCAGCGTCTTCTTCTTTTTCTTCAGCAACGGTCTGTTCGCCCTGACGACCCTCGATGATAGCGTTTGCCATTGCACCGGTGATCAGCTTAACAGCGCGGATAGCGTCGTCGTTGCCGGGGATTACGTAATCAACCTCGTCGGGGTCGCAGTTGGTGTCAACGATACCAACGATCGGGATGTTCAGCTTGCGAGCCTCGGAAACAGCGATGTGCTCTTTACGGGGATCAACAACGAACATAGCCTTCGGAAGCTGCTTCATTTCCTTGATACCGCCTAAGATCTTCTCTAAGCGAGCAGCCTCGTTCTTCAGCTTGATAACTTCCTTCTTGGGCAGCAGGTCGAAAGTGCCGTCTGCTTCCATGGTCTCCAGCTGCTTTAAACGATCGATGCTCTTGCGGATGGTCTTGAAGTTGGTCAGCATACCGCCGGGCCATCTTACGTTAACGTAGTACATGCCAACACGGGTAGCTTCTTCCTTAATGGATTCCTGAGCCTGCTTCTTGGTACCGACGAACAACACGTCGCCGCCCTCTGCTGCAATGCTCTCGATGAAACGATACGCTTCGTCTACCTTCTTGACCGTCTTTAACAGGTCAATGATGTAGATGCCGTTTCTCTCGGTGAAGATGTACTCTGCCATTTTGGGGTTCCATCTTCTGGTCTGGTGACCGAAATGTACGCCGGCCTCCAACAACTGCTTCATAGAAATTACTGCCATTTTTAAAACACCTCCGGTTTTTTTAATACCTCCACCCACATCTTCTACCCTCGGAACCTTGCGGCACCACCGAGAATATCCGCGAGTGTGCGTATTTAGCTTAAATAGTGTACCACAGTTTTTTACCAATTGCAAGGTTTTTTTGAAATTTTCTTGCAAAGTATTTGGGATGTGCTATAATAAGGAAAAGGAAGTGATTTGATGCCCCGATTTTTCTTTACATACGAAAACGAAACCACCGCCCACATCCAAGGCGAGGATGCCGGCCATATCGCCCGTGTCCTGCGGATGAGCGTGGGCGACCCTATCGAGCTCTGCGACGGTGCAGGCTTTGACTATCAGGCAGAAATCGCCGCAATTCAAAAAGACTGCGTCACCGCCACACTTTTGAGCAAGTCCCCCTCCGAATCGGAGCCCAAAACCCGATTTGTTCTTTTCCAGGGGCTTTCCAAAGGGGATCGCATGGAGACGGTCATTCAAAAAGCGGTAGAACTGGGCGTGGCAGAAATCGTGCCCGTGGAAATGAAACGTTCGGTCGCCAAAGGGGACAAAAACGAGCGTTGGCAGAAAATTGCCACCGCCGCCGCAAAACAGAGCGGTCGGGGACGGATTCCCCAAGTTTCTTCTTTAATATATAGCAGGGATGTCGCCCAACGCATCCCCGAATTTGATTTGTTCCTCCTCCCCTACGAAGGAGGCGGAGCCTCTTTAAAAGACCTGTTGATTGAAAGCCCCAAAACCGTGGGCATCTGGATTGGCCCCGAAGGTGGTTTTGAGGAGGCGGAGGTCGCTTCGGCAACAGGCGCCAAGGTGGTTACCTTGGGCAAGCGGATTCTGCGAACCGAGACCGCAGGTCCTGCGGTGCTTGCTGCACTGTCTTTTGCGTTAGGAGAATGGGAATGAAACAAGAAACCAAAGAAAAGCTCTTATCTATGAGCTTGAACGAAAATAACAGCTCCACCTTTGTGGCACAGATTGTTGCCTGCGCCATCGTAGGCGGTGTGGCACTCCACTCTTTTATCCTCTTTGCCGCACTGCTGGTACCGCCCTTATGCATTTTCTTCTTTTCCTCCCGAACCGCCTTTTTCCACTATGCCGCCATGGTTCTTTGCGGAATCTATGCACTGGCTTGGGGCGGAATCGGGTTTCTCGTCGGTGCCCTCTTTTCAGTACCCTTGGGCATCGTCCTCGCAATCTTCTTGTTATTACTGGGCATCCTTTATAACTGGCTTGCCTTCTGTTACTTTTTATATGAATAGAGCCGAGGAGAGTTGAAAAACATAGGGTTTTATAACGGCATATTTTTCGTAATCATGCGTTGAAATGCTCGCGAATATGGTCGGATATTCGCTCCGCTTTCGCCTTTGCTTGCCAAAAAATCTGCTCGTTTAAAACGCTTCGCCTCTATTCACCGAGAAATTTTATGGATTTCCGGTGCGGCAGGATGCAGTAAGGCTTTGTGCCTTACAAAGACGACAATCCGGAAAGACGGAAATTTCGTTTGAATAGAGCCTATGGGGTTCAACTTTCCTCGGCTCAACAACAAAGCCGCCCTAATGGACGGCTTTGTCTTTTTTTAAAATTTTTCAAATGGGCGAATGGCCCCCAGGGACGTCTCCCTTGGAAGACTATCATAACAGATTCTTTTGCCCTTGTCAATACCTAAAAAAAGACCACCCTTTCGGGTGGTCTTATTCTTTTACATATTCAACAATCTCATCCAGCGAGCAATCCAAAGCCGCACAGAGTTTGTCCAGCGTTTTCGTTTCAATGTTCTCGTTTGCTCGCAAGCGACGAATCGTCTTGCTGTCAATCCCACACTTTTCCCGTAACAAATAGGTGCTGACGCCTTTTCGTTTCATCGTTTCCCAAAGTTTATCAAACCGAATCATCTTTCTCCCCCCATCTTGACAATATCTATTATGGGGGTTATAATCTTATTTATTAAGGGGATATAATCCCCATATCGATCAAGCGGAGGGATTATTTTGGAAAAAGAGTTATGGCAAGAACTTTTGGCAAGCGCATTATCACACGATTAAAAAACCACCCTTTCGGGTGGTCTTTTTTATTGAATCTCTTCGAAGTCAGCAGCCCCGTGTTTGCACAGAGGGCAGATGAAATCGTCGGGCAGAGTCTCGCCTTCGTAGACATAGCCACAGATGCGACAGACGTAGCCCTTTTTACCCTCGGTCTGGGGCTTTGGTTTCACATTCTCGTGATAATAAGCGTAGGACATGGACGCCTTATCGCTCATGACACGGGACTCCGCAACCGAGCAGACGAACATGCCGTGGGTGCCTAAGTCCACATACTCCTCTACTTCCAAAGAAAGCATGGCATTGATATAGCGGGGCAAGAATACCAGTCCGTTGTCGGCACGCAAAACCTCACTTCCGGCAAACTTATCCACCGTCCGACCGCTTTGGAAGCCGAAGGTCTCGAAAATGCTGAACGGCGCTTCCACCGTCAGGCAGTTGACGTTCATTTTGCCCGTCTTTTGGATGACGTGGT
>JAGAUM010000165.1 GCA_017620795.1 Clostridia bacterium | reverse complement strand
GGGTGGTAAACAGAAGATGATAGCGCCCCTCCATCATCGTTGCCAAAGCCTCATCCCCCTCAACATCAAAATTATCAATGATGATTAAGGTTCGCTCATCCGCCAGTTTCTTGATTTTTTCGAGCTTTCTGTAAAAGAAATCATCGTCCGATTCCAAAGAACCGTCCGCCAGTACCCGGCGGTTCATTTCAGGTTCCAAATCAAAATAGGTATCAGAAAGGACCAGTTCCTTTAAGCTTCCGTTATAGGTTGCATAAACAATGGTATCATAGTCTTTCTGATGCCTTTGAGCAAACTGCTTGACAATTTGTGTTTTGCCGATGCCGCCGATTCCCTGTAAAAATAACACACGCTCCCCTGCATCAAATCGGCCTTTGATTTCATCCAAAACCGTATCCCGACCATAAAACACCTTTTTAGGCAACACGTTAGGGGTAGAGCGCAACCGCTCAGTAGCAATCCCCTGTCCCGAACGCAAGGTGGGCGCTGAAGCAGGATGCTTTAAAAGAACATGAAGATGCTTTGCCAGCTCCGCAACCCGATCCTCCAACGTGGGGCGGGATGCATCAATGCGATGAATACCTGACAGGTCATATCGCAAATCTCCCATCAAGATTGAACGGTCAATGACAAAAGGAACAACGGTTTTATGGCAACTCAAAGCAACGTCCACCTCTTTGGGAACCTCGGTAGATGAAACAGAGCTTTCACTTTGGATCAGTAAAAAGATTTTAGCCGCTTCAATGGCGTCCACAATGGCTTCTTTATAGTGTTCACCACCATAAATATCCTGTGTACAGACCCAATAAGTAATGCCATGCTTGCTTAAAAGCAGATTGGCAACGGTTTCTACAATCGCCTGATCCGCAAACGAAAAGCTGATAAACACATCGTGCTTGTACTGTCCGTTCATAATGCCCTCCGCATTTAATGGTTTTGGTTGATTTTTTCAATCTTCTCCAGCATAAACTGGGCCTGGTCACAGCCGTGTTCCCAAGCGCGTTTGTAAAGTTCATACGCTTTATCCACATCCGCCTCGCATCCTCTGCCAAAGAAATAAAGGTTTCCTAAAACGAACTCGCCTTCTTTTTCGCCGTTTTTTGCGGCAATTGAAGCGTAGTGAAAAGCTTTGTGATAGTTCTTGCATTCAGGAAGTTGATAGAGAATCGACAAATGTGTAGGTGATAAGGCATCTCCGTTATCAGCTGCCAGTGTATGATAGTGGATAGCTTTTTCCAGATTTACCTCGTTATGTCCATGCTCATACATGTATCCTAACAGGTATTGTGCCGCTGTATGTCCTGCATCTGCCGCAATTTCAAAGTTTTGTTGTGCAATCTTGAAATCACAGAAAAAGCCGTTGCAGCCGTGGAAGTATAGCATCCCCAACTGGAAATGCACTTCAGCATTGGAATATCCGCTATTGATGGCGTGCTGGAAATAAAATGCCGCCTTAAAATAATCAGGTTTGGGCGGGTCACTTAATACACCAATCTTATAAAGACAACCTAAATCATATGCCGCTTTCGGGAAGGTATGTAAAATCTGCTCATAAAGGTCTGCAGCCTTTTTGAATTTTCCATAACGGATATAAAAGTTGGCTAAACCTGCTACGGCAATATTATCATTATTGCCCATGGTCGCTAAATAAGCCTTCTCGGTTTCTTCAAAATCGAACGCACACCCCAAGCCAATAGAAAGCATGTATGCCATTTGTTGCTTGGAGTATTCACTTTCAACAGAAGCTTTTTTATGATACTCATAGGACTTGGCGAAAGACTGTTTCTCTCTTGGAACAACACCACGGTAATGCATTTTTGCAAGCATGGCATTGGCTAAAGAAGAATACTCTCCATTTAAATCCGAAAGGGTCTTAAGCCACTTGTAAGCATTGGGAAAACTCCGTTTCGATTCCCCGTTCTCATCTGCATATCCGTAAAAATACATATTGGCAAGCTCGTACATCGCCTTTGCTTCGCCCTGCTCTGCCCGTTTTTTGGTTTCCTCGAAATCTGCTATCACGTCATACAGTGCATTGTTATTAAAATCGTCACGGAAAATGTCATTTTTCTCTGCTTTGGAAACAATAGAGCCAATCAGCTCCGATAAGGGCGAGTTTTCAAATTGCTGTGGTTTTAGCACCTCAATATTATCAATCTTGGGTAGGAAGGTCAGTTCTTGGGGCAGTTCCTCAAACTTCGAGGGCATTTTCACACCATTCAGCATCAGTGGAATGATGTTTTTCCCCTCTGCCCTTGCTGTCAGCAGTTCAAAACGGACCCAATCCCTTTCGTTCCCGCTCTTCAACGCGTCCAGGCATTTTTGAGAAACAATCAGGACAAAGTCTTTACAGTTTTTGACTGCAAACGCAATCTTTTCAGTAAAGTCAGCGGACTTATGCTCGTTGGGATTGAAATAGACCGAATAATTCAGTCGCTCCAACGCCTCAGCCTGCTGCCTTGCGAAAAAAGCACCTTCGTCATTATCCTTATAGGAGATAAAAATATCTTTTTTCTGTTCCATTCAGAGTCCCCTCCTACGCATTAAAACACATGTTGACATTATACCACTTTTTTCAAAGAGTTTCAACACTACATGAAAAAAAGACCTCGCAATTTGCGAGGTCTTTTTGTGCTTATTTTAGTTACATTCGGCAACTAACGGACCAGCCAGTTCTTTTAAGTAGAAAAGTCTGCCGGGCAGGGTCGGGATAAAGGAAGAAGTAATGCTCTTTTCCGGACCGTAATGCAAGGTGGTTAAAAAGCTCATGCCCTGCCAACCCATGCCACGGCCTAAAGCACCGTCTGCACTGCCGATAGCATAATCAGCCGAGAAGATGATCTTCGGGCCGATGGTGTTGGCACTGCAGGGAACCAGGGTGGTTCTGGACTTGAAGCTGGTGATGGCATTCTGCTCAATGGTTAAGGGATGCAGCTTTGCACCGATGCGGTAAGGCTGATCCATCCACTCTTCAACCGTTGCATAGTCGTCAGCAAAATGGGGTTCCCAGAAAGCGATGTGGCACATTCTGCCGATACCATAAACCAGTACCAGCTTGGTACCCTCTGCCTTTAATGCGGCAATCTTTTCGGGATAGGTCGGCAGGTTGGTCTTGGTAGCGAAATTGCGCTGAGACTCGGGAATGGTCTTGTTCAGCTTGTTGAAGAATGCTTCCTTCATGCTATACTCAAAAGAAGCGGGGTTGGTGTTGGGGAGAGTGTTGCCCTCTGCGTCAGCCCACTCGTCCATATTGAAGGTGTAGACATGGTCGCAGTTGATATCCCACTCATTCAAGAAATAAGCGGCCCACTTATACATACCCATGGGACCGACCGGCAGAATCATTGCCAGCTTCTCACCACGAGCGCGGGCGTTCTTGATTTCCTGAGCAATTTCGTGACCCATTAAGGTATCGAAATCATAGATGCTGTCACAAGCGATGGGGGTAAAGTCCTTGTTCCAGAAATCCTCTCTGGCAACGCCCTTTTCGCAACAAGCGTCAATCTTGGCCATATCCCAGCCCTTGGGATAAAAGCCGTCCAACAGCGAGCCTTTAACAGTACTCATAAAATCCATTTTTCATTTCCTCCTTATTCATATTCCTTGCGGATTTTTTCAACTTCTTCATAAGAGCGCATTGCAGTAGTTGCGCCCTTTGCAGAAACAGAAACGCTTCCCGTTGCATTGGCAAAAGCACAGCATTCCAAAAAGCTCTTGCCACGTGCCAAAGCCGCCAAGAAACCACTGCAGAAGCTATCCCCTGCGCCAGTGGTATCTACAACAGGCATCTTCTCTAAAGTAGGAAGAACAACGCCCTCTGCATCTATCGACTCTCTTGCATAGCAACCTCTCTTGCCCCACTTGATAACGACCTTACCAACGCCTTTGGCAAAGAAAACATCAGCAATCTGCGGCGGTTCCTTTTCACCAGTCAGCTGAACCGCCTCGTCAATGCTCGGCATAAAGATGTCGATATAAGGCATGCAGGGGTCTAATACCTTCCCCCACTGACCTTTGGCATCCCAACAAACATCCAGTAACGTGGTTTTGCCCAGTTCCTTACATTTTTTCAGGAAAAGGCGGGTCTGTTCCCCGTCAAAGGTGTTCATCAAAAAGCTACCCGTTACAAATACGATTTCCGCTTCTTCAATGACTTTCCAGTTGATATCGTCCAGACAGAACGTGCCGTTGGCACCAACGCAGTGCAAGAACGAGCGTTCTCCGTCACGGTCAGACAACACAACCGAAACCGAAGTCTGGGTATTGGGGTCTTTCACCAAGCCACGGGTATCGATACCACGCTTTTGGAATTCCTTTTCCAAGAAATCGCCAAAAACATCAGCGCCAACCTTGCCGACAATGGCAGACTGGGTACCCAAGGTCTGTAAGTTTACTGTTGCGGTCATAGCATTTCCGCCGGTATACATTTCAATGGAACTGACTTGCTCTAAAAGGCCTTTTCCCGGAATCTTGTCCACGGGTCGAGCCATTACATCAGCAACCAGAATTCCTACACATGCAACTTGTGCCATACGCTCCTCCTTACGGCAATACGCGATAAGGACGCATTCTCTGGTCCGCAATCAGCTGACGGAAGCCTTCTGCGTACTGAACACCACACTGAATGCCACGGAAACGGGCATGGGTGCGCTGATCAGCAACAGCATCTACGCCATCATGGTCATACAGCCATTTAATCTGGCTTTCGTGGCAACGGAGCATCTGCTCTTTTAATTCCATTTCTTCGGTGATGTCAACATACTCGGTCGGAATAAAGTTCAGACCGTTGTAGTTATCGCAATAGAAAATGGGCGTCACCTTCGAAGCAGGACCTAATTCCGGCATAAAGTGCGGACAGGATGCGGCAAAGGATACATTAAAGACCATCTTCGAAAGCTCGGTATGGTCCACCATGTAGTCGCTGGGGTCCTGCGTCAGGATTACATCAGGGTTTGCATAACGGATAATGCGGATGATTTCCTTTTGTTGAGACAGGTCAGCCGCATTCAAAGTCAGGTCGCCAAAATCAGCGGTCAGGACTTCAAAGCCAGCCATTGCGCCAGCCTTCTTTGCTTCGTTAATTCGGATTTCACGCAGTTCGGGAGGCATAATTACCATGTGTCCCATATCCCCATTTGCTGCATGACAAGCAATAACATCGTGGCCGAGCTTCTTGTACTTAATCAAAGTACCGCTACAGCACAGTTCCATGTCATCAGGATGGGTCATCAACGCCAATACTCTCATTTCATACACTCCTTTTTTGACGAATCTTCCGAT
>JAGAUM010000164.1 GCA_017620795.1 Clostridia bacterium | reverse complement strand
GGCCAGTGGGCGTTGGGGTATTATAACTGGAATACAGAGGAGTTTACACCCTTTACTTACTTAAACCGTGGCAACTTCACTACCACCCGTGCCCCGGAGGACGTTAACAGCCGTTGGACCTCCAGCACGCCCTCGCTGGTTTGGGCGACCGCCAGTAAGATCAATACCTATCAAGCTACGAAGTATGTGCCTGAAGCCGCCAGAAACGAAGGCGCAACCGGTAATATGGAAGCCAACTGTTCTACTCCTGCGGCAATCGGTTATAACTTCGGCTCGGGAGCCAAGGTCACCAACTCCTTCCCCGGACATAGCTATACCACTACCCAGGCGGCCATCCGCTTCTCGGTTCATCATGCGGGATATATTACCCCCACCATCAAGATGATGGACTACCTGGCAAACGGTGGTGTTTTGTATCGCGTTTACAAGGTGGACGGAAAAACGGGTGAAGAAACGGCGATTTACCCCATGGCAGGTGAAACCGATTACACCTCTGCAGATGCAGGAACCGATGGCTGGTGTTTACTGCCCGAATCGATGACCGACTTTATCACCCGTGACGAGGCAATCGTTAAAGTAAATGTAGGGGACGAGATTGTTTTCCGCTTCGATAAGTATACTACAGGTTGGCCCAGCAATAAAAACTTTATCATTGATACCTTGAAAATTAACTATACCGAGGTCTATGAGGGCAACCCCATTAAGAGCTATCCCGAAAACACCGAGGTGATTTATGATTCTGCCGCACCGCAGATTGACCTGCGTCGCGACAGAACCTCGAATCAGGTTCGCGGTACAATCACCTATACTGTTGAAGACGATATGGGTGTTTTGGTTGAAACCGCTACGCCAGGTGTTTACATCCTGACCGGTGAGGTAAACGCATTTACCTCAACCGAGCGGACTCCTGTAAAAGTAACCGCATCCTACTATGCATTAGGAAAGCCGGAAGCTCCCGTCTTTACCACAACCACCAATCTGTATGTCTTTGCCGCATCCAGCCGATATAAAGCCTTCAGTGCTGCGCCTTTTAAGACCTCCCAGTTGGGCTTTGAAAGCGACGGTTACCTCTTACCCTACTATGCGGACGATATCGAGCGCGCCCTCTATGGCACGATTGATTTAAAGATTCATGAGGTTTGGAAGGATGCAACGGTTACCTTCTCCAAAGACGGTTACTTTGAGTATTTAGGAAACGGACGCATCCGCGCTATTGCCGAGTACGACTATGCTGATGCAGGCGCCGCATGGGGCTACACCAGCGGCTTAAACGCTACGGCAGACCCTTACGTTTCTCCAAAGACGACGGTTGTTGCCAAGCGTGATACCAACACCATGGGTACTCCGGTGGTCATGCGCCTGACGGCACCCGACGGTGGTGTTCAGGAAGTAAACCTGTGGTCCTTTGCAACGGCAATCCAAAAGGGCGAAGCAGAGGATTCCTATATCTTTAATCCTGCCGTTCCCATGTCCAACGGCATTACCAAGTTCGAGTCTTATGTTGGCGACGGAACCTTCCTGCCCATGTACCCCGACTCGGCACGGAAACTCCATATTTCCCCTGTAGCAGATGATATGTATGCGCAAAAGGGTTCTTCTTCCTACTGGTTCCCATGGGTTCCTACCTTTGAAACCACAGGCGATGTTGAATTCGTTACCGTTTCTGCCACGGAGTGGGAAAACTATGTTTCCAACACCCCCTTCGTGTACCACGACGGTGTTTCTTGGACCTTAGTTGCACCCAAAACAGGTAAGGTTACGCTGACCAACCACTTGCCGGCTACCATCGTTTCCAGTAACAATGCTTTCTACTTAAGGAACGGATTCTTTGGTGCGGTTCGAAAATACACGGCAGACGGAAGATACACCACCATCTATGAAATGACCTATCCTGCTTCCACTTATAACAGCGCTGAAAAGAGCGTTACGGGTACTGTGACCGCAGGTGCAACGGAAGCAGACGGCTCTTTGTTGATTGATGTCAAGCAGGGCGAGACGGTTCGCGTGATTCTTTATACTGAGTACGATTCTGTAAATGCCGGAGGTAACTCGACCACGCTGCCTGCAGGCAAAGTGCCGAATCCCGTCTTCACTTACGCCAAGGAAACAAGAAACGAGTTTACGGCCACCGAAACACAGGCAACCTTCAAGCAGGCGTTAGACGAGACAACAGGCTTGAATACCAACAAGACCTATTTGGGTATTGCTTTTGGCAGCAACGGTCTGGTGGTCGGCACAACAACTGATGTCCGCTATGTTGCCGCAACCGATACGATTGGCGCTTATGTAGAGGGTAGCATTTCCACCTCGGTAAAAGCGGCATTTGTAAAACTCTTTTCTGGGAAGACTTGATGAATATTCGTCCGATTATGGACGGTATCCTCATCCATTAAACTTAAAAAGGGTGCCACAGGCACCCTTTGCATTTTATATTAAAGAGGTAATGACCCATGCGAATGCGCAGAAAGAAAAACTTAGACATCCGAATGGAGCGTTGCTCCGACATCTGGTTAAAACCTGAAGAGGGTCAGACCACCACCGACCCCTACGTGACCGAGGCGGAAACCTTACACCTGGAAATCGGTTGCGGCAAGGGTGGTTTTATTGAGGCGCTTGCAAAGCAAAACCCCACCGTCCGTTATCTGGCGGTGGAGCGGTTTTTTAACGTTTTGGTCATGGCGATGGAACGGACCAAGACGGCAGAGCTGCAAAACATCCGTTTCTTGTCGGTGGATGCCCAGAAGCTGACCGAAATTTTACCCAAGGGCTGTATTTCCCGCATCTACTTAAACTTCAGCGACCCGTGGCCGGGCAAGCGCCAAGCCAAGCGCCGTCTGACCGCACCCCAGATGTTAGAGCTTTATAAAACCCTTCTTGCCCCCAACGGCGAAATTTTTATGAAGACCGACAGTGAAGAGTTGTTCTTATACTCTACTGAAACGCTGGATGCTGCAGGGTTTCGGGTGCAGAACGTAACCTTTGACCTGCATCAGAGCGTCTTTAACAAAGACAATATCATGACCGAGTACGAGAAGAACTTCACCAATCTCGGTAAACGCATCATGCGTTTGGAAGCGGTTAAAACAGATTAAGAGATTGAAAAAAATCGTCACTGCTGATTCCTGCAGGGCGATTTTTTCGTTTCAGCAAAAAGAGTCCGTCTATATCCCCCATCCGCAGGAGGTTAACCCCTTCTTCACAAGAGAAGCTGGCAGAAAAGCCCATGCGTTTTATAACCTCTACCGACTCGGGACTAATAGCGCCAAAAGGATAGACAAAAACTTTGGGGCGCACCCCGATGGCGCGTTCAATAGCGTCTTGGTTTTGGCTTAAGTCCCGTAACAGAAGGGCTTGATAAGACTCTACCGATTCCCCTGCCAACCGCTTACACCCCTTTCTCGGCCCGTCGTTACGGTGCAGGTCATAGGTGTGGTTCTGAATTTCAAACACTCCACTTTCCGAAAGCTCTCGTATCCTTGACCAGGTCAGATTGGCATAATTGGGGTTTTCGTCACCCGACACCGTGTAGCGGTCGGTGACCGAGCCGATGACCGACAACACTGCGCGCATCCCAAAACGGTCTAAAAGGGGATAGGCATAGGTGTAGTTGTTGGTATAGCTGTCATCAAAGGTCAGAACAATCGGTTTTTCAGGCAGAGGTGTGCCACGGTGGACATAGGCAATCAAGTCCTCTGCTGTTACCGTTTCATAGCCATGGTCCCGAATCCATCTTAAGTCTGATTCCAAGGTTTCGGGAGGAATGACATACTTGCTCGCCCGAGCTGGATCTTTTAAAACCAGATGATACATGACAATGGGCACCTGCACCGATTCAGGCACTGCGTCCACAGGCGTGGCGTGGGGGACGAGGGGCAAAACCATTGCCACAAGAAGCAGTGCCATCAGCCCTGCAAAGACACTATTCCGGAAACGCAGGGTCAACCACAGTTGTTGCACGGACATACTCCTTTCCTTCTTTTACATAGACCACAGGGCTCTTGTTTTTGTTTAACAGCTTCATAAGCGGATAGACATCAATCCAGATTTGATTGGTGCCGTCCTTCTGGCTTTCGTCAAAAATCAGTTGTAAACCGAAGTGCAAATGAGGGGTGGAGATATTGTTCACATTTTCGGTGGTCGAGTAGCCTGTCATGCCCAGATATCCGATGACATCTCCCGCCTGCACCAAGTCCCCTTCGGAAAGATTGGCGGCATAAGGATGGTCGCGGCGGAGGTGAGCATAGTAATAATACCGCTTTTGGTCAAAACTGCGGATACCAATTCGCCAACCGCCGTAAGGGTTCCAGCCTAGAGCCTCCACCACCCCCGACTCTACGGCAATGATAGGTGTTCCGATACTGCCTAACAGGTCGTTTCCCAAGTGCTTTCGCTTGTATCCGAAAGATCTCCCTGCGCCAAAATCGTCATAATGGGAATAGTAAAAACCCTTGGCGACAGGGGAGTAGGCTTTAAACCCATAGCGCTTTTGAAAGGTGCCGTCCTCGATTTTAAAATAGTAGGTTCCAATCATCTCGGAAAGAATGGCAGAGTACGCCTGCTTAAAATAAGAAAAATGCGGATAGTCCTTGCCTAATTCCTCGGCAGAAGTTCCTTTTTGCAAGGCGTCGGCAAAATCGGTCAGGTCCTGCTTGCGAAACCGCGAGAATTCTCCGCCGTATTTTCCTGCTAAAAGAGCCAACAAGTCAATCCATGACACTTGACCCTGACTCTTGATATCCAAAGCGGAGGTCTGCTCCAAAACGCTATAGGGGACTGAAAAGTCTACCCATTTGATATAGTTCCCTGTGGTGGGGAGGGCGGAGTCGGTCGGGATGGCAAGAAAGAACAAAAGCACTGCCAGTAAAAGAAGCAGGCAAAGAATCGGTCGGAAACGGAATAAAGACAAAAAATCACCCCTCCATACTATATGAAGGGGTGACTTTGTTTAGTTTTGTTTTTCTTCGATTTCGTGAATCAGGTCCACGCGGTGTTGGTGGCGACCGCCTTCGTACTCTGCATCTAACCAGGCGTCTACAATCATTTTTGCCATGCCCAGCCCAACGACCCGAGCACCAAAAGCCAGGATGTTGGTGTTGTTGTGCATCTTAGACAGCTTGGCGGAAAAGGGTTCTGAGCAGACGACACAGCGGACGCCTTTTACCTTATTGGCGGCAATGGAAATGCCCACCCCTGTTCCACAGATTAAGATGCCTCCATCAGCACGCTTGGAGACCACCTCGTTGGCGACCTTTTCAGCGTAGATGGGATAGTCACAACTGTCATTGGTATAGGTGCCAAAGTCTTCTACTTCAATACCACGGTTTTGAAGGTGCGATATAATCTCCTGTTTTAACTCTACTGCTGCATGGTCACAACCGATTGCTAACTTCATCTTCTTCTCCTCCTCCTAAATAAATTCTAACGGCTTGGTGCGGGAACGGACATTCAGCACCAGACCGATGCCTAACAACGAAGTAATAACAGACGAACCGCCGTAGCTCAAAAAGGGGAGCGGAATGCCTGTTACAGGCAATACACCGAGGCACATGCCGATGTTTTCAATCACATGGAAGGAGAACATCATGCCCACCCCGATGCAAAGCATAGAACCAAACAAGTCCTGAGACTTCTTGGCGGTTTCAAAACAGCGGATAATCAAAAGAGCGTAAAGCGCCATCACAATGGCACAACCCAAAAGTCCGCATTCCTCGCCTAAAACGGCGAAGATAAAGTCGGTCTGTTTTTCGGGCAGAGTACCCATCTGGGTCTGCACGCCTTGGAACAGGCCTTTGCCGAAAAACCGTCCCGAGCCGATTAGCAACTTGGATTGGGAAACATGGTATCCCGACCCGGTCAGGTTGGATTCGGGGGATAGAAAACTTAAAATCCGATTTTTCTGGTATTCGTCCAGGACAAAAAACCACAATAGAGGTGTCGATGCTAAAAAAGCGCCTGCACCACAAAGAAGGTATCGCCAGTCGATGCCTGCCAGAAAAATCATGCCCAAGAAAATAAAAGTATAAACCATCACCGTTCCTGCATCAGGCTGTAGAAGAATCAACCCTGCAAAGATGCCATAGGTAAGACATAACAGGCAGACGGCATAAAGCTTGTTGATATCCTGCTTTAATACATTGATCAGGTGTGCTAAAACAATAATAAAGGGAATCTTGACCAACTCGCCCGGCTGGATACCAACAGGGCCGATACGAATCCAGCTTTTACTGCCGATGTCCTCACCCGTACCGATAAACAAAACCAGAATCAGCAGGAATAGTCCCAAACCCAAAAAGAGCTTCCAAAGATCAGAAAATCGGTCATAGTCCACTTTTTGAAGCAACGCCATCGCTACCAAGCCGATAAGCATGGAGATGCCTTGTACCAGCATATAGCGGGAAGTGCCTTCCATGTTACGGGTGGCACTGTAAATCAGAACCAAGCCGAAAAAGGACAGAATGAGGGTGGGAATCAAAGTGGCTAAATCCACGTTCTGACCGAACAGTTTTTGAAAAAAGGTCTTCACACCGTCACTCCTTTGAAAGTAATTTTAGCGCCTCACTTTGATACACCCGAAAAGCAGTGGGCAAGGTATAGGTGTCTGATAAGTCTTTTGCGCTGACCCAAGTAAAATCAGGCAGAAGCTCTTGGACTTCGGCGTAAATGCCGTTCATGTTCCAAATTTTGTGGGTAAAGACATGCTTCGCTTTGGGAAGTGCGTGAAGGGTTGTTGCGATAAAGCCCCAGTCTTTTAAAGCGTTTGTTGCTTTTTGTAAAGATATCTTTCGGGGCAGGTTGGGGAATTCCCAAAGTCCTGCAAGAAGCCCGCTTTCGGGACGTTTTTGTAAGGCAATCTTTCCTCCGCAAACCAGTAAGAAAACAGTCTTTTCCTCGGCCACGGGTGCTTGCTTTTTGGATTTTTTGGGCAGAGTTTCCGTCAGTCCTTGCTTTTGGGCTTCACACAAAGAAGCCAACGGGCAACGGTCGCAGTGAGGTGCACCGTTAGGAAGACAGACGGTAGCGCCCAAGTCCATTAGCGCCTGATTAAAGTCCCCCGGTCGGTCTTGGGGCAGGATGGCAACGAGCTTTTCCTGCATGGCACGCTTGGTTGCCATTTCGGCAATGTCACTGTCGTCTGCCGTCAGGCGAGAGATGACACGAAGAACATTGCCATCCACTGCAGGAGCAGGTACTTGATAGGCAATGGATGCAATCGCCCCAGCGGTGTATTCGCCAATTCCCGGAAGCTTTAAAAGCAATGCGGGGTCAGAAGGTAAGATTCCGCCATACTCGCGTTCAACGATTTTGGCGGCTTTTTGCAGGTTTCGTACCCGACTGTAATAACCCAAGCCCTCCCAAAGCTTTAAGACCGTCTCTTCGTCAGCATTTGCCAGGGAGGCAATATCGGGAAGGGTGGACACAAACCGCTCGAAATAAGGGATGGCAGGGTCCACACGGGTCTGCTGGAGCATAATCTCGGACACCCATACGCGGTAAGGGGTGGGGATGTCCCGCCAAGGAAGACTCCGTTTATATTGATGGTACCATGTAACCAAAGGGGTTACGATTTCACTTAAGACCATAAAAACCTACCTTTTTTCGTATCATGTCCATTATAAAACAGGAGCGGTAAAAAGTCAAACAAAAAAGGCGCTTGGAAGCCAAACGCCTTTAGAGATAATCCTATTAAAGTAAAGGGATTATTGTCTCTGCTTTGCGAAGCACTCGCTGCAGTATACAGGACGATCGTCCTTGGGCTGGAACGGAACGCGAGCAACACCACCGCAAGCAGCACAAGTAGTCTC
>JAGAUM010000163.1 GCA_017620795.1 Clostridia bacterium | reverse complement strand
TCCGCACTGGACATAAAACTCATCCGCAGGGTAAACCACACGACTACCACAAAGACTCATAAAATGTTTCTGCCAACGAGACACCTGGTCTAACACCTCACGGCATTCATCTGACGTAAAGGGGCGAAGCGCGGTTAAGTTTTCCCGATAAGCAGTTAAACCCACGGGAACGACTGAAATACTTTTTAAGTGAGGAATGAATCGGCTCAAATCCTCTAACGTGCGGTCCAATTCTGCCTTGTCATTCCACTCGGGGCAGAGCACGATTTGTGCGTTCATAGGCAGCTCCGCCTCGTAAAACCGTTGCATCCGCGACAGGATTTTATCCGCTGATGGGTTTCGAAGCATCCGTACCCGAAGCTCAGGATTGGTGGTATGGACCGAAATGTTGATGGGTGAAAGGCGCATCCGAATAATCTTTTCCAAGTCCTCGTCGGTCATGTTGGTCATGGTTACATAATTTCCGTACAAAAAGGATAATCGATAATCGTCATCCTTAAAATAAACGGGTTTGCGCATTCCTTTAGGTAGCTGGTCAATAAAGCAGAACACGCATCGGTTCTGGCAAGCACGGGGACGGTCGATCAGCGGATGTTCAAAAACAATTCCCAGTTCCTCTTCGCCCACATCCTCTAAAACCAGTTCTTCCAAAGAGCCGTCCTTCTTTTCGATGAGAAGGGTTACTTCGTCTCCCGAAGCCAAACCAAAGCGGTAATCGAACACATCCACAATCGGCTTTCCGTCAATTTGAAGCAAAGCATCGCCCGACTCTAACCCTGCTTCTTGAGCAAGGCTGTCAGGCAATACTTCGTAGATTGTGGCTTTGTTCTTCATGGTGATTACCTCTTCTTCAAGTCCTCTAAATAGGCGTTTAGGTTGTTCTCAAACTTATTGGTGCCCGGACGATAGTAATTCGCATCGCGAATGGCATCGGGCAGGTATTGTTGTTTTACATAGTTGCCAGGGAAGCTATGGGGATACTGGTAACCGATTCCCCGATCCAGCTTTTCAGCTCCACTATAATGCGCGTCCCGAAGATAGGCAGGGATTTCGCCAATGTCTCGGTTATGCAAGTCGGAGGTTGCCTCGTCAATAGCCGTAATTGCCGAGTTGGACTTAGGTGAGCAAGCCAACAGCAAAACCGCCTCTGCCAAGGGAATCCGTGCCTCGGGCAAGCCCAAGCGGAATGCCGCTTCCACGCAACTGTTAGCAATGGAAATGGCTTGAGGATAAGCAAGTCCCACATCCTCTGCCGCAATGACCAAAAGTCGACGGCAGACCGACTGCAAGTCCCCCGACTCCAATAACCGTGCCAGATAATGCACGGCGGCATTGGGGTCACTGCCGCGGATGGATTTTTGAAAAGCACTCAACAGGTCATAGTGGTTGTCCCCTGCTTTATCGTACTGCAAGGAACGGCGACGGGCACATTCTTCCAACAGTTCACTGCTGATGCGGCTGATGCCATCCCCGTCGGGTAAAACGGTGTCATAAGCCAGTTCAAAGGCGTTGATGGACTTTCGTGCATCACCGCCACAGACCTGACTTAAGAATTCCAAATCCTTATCATCGATGATAAACGGGCGCTCGGGATGGGCCTCACTCAAAATCTTCACGCAACGTTTTAAAACCTTGAAAATAGCGTCATGTCCCAAAGGTTTAAACTCAAAGACCGTGGAACGGCTTAAGATTGCGTTATAGATATAAAAGTATGGATTTTCGGTGGTACTGGCGACCAAGGTGATGCGTCCATTTTCGATGAACTCTAGCAAAGACTGCTGTTGCTTTTTGTTGAAGTTCTGAATCTCGTCCAGATACAAAATACAACCGTTGGGCGCCAAAAGGCTGTCCGATTCACGGATAATCTCTTTGATATCCGAAACCGAAGCAGTAGTCGCATTTAAGTAATATAAACGGCGCTCGGAGGATTTGGCGGCAAGGTTGGCAACAGTGGTCTTCCCCGTTCCCGACGGACCGAAAAAAATCATGTTGGGAATCTTGCCCGACTCAATAATACGGCGGAGTACCTTCCCTTCAGAAAGGAGATGTTCCTGCCCGTAAACCTCTTCAAGCGTTTGCGGACGAATACGTTCCGCCAACGGCTGTTGCATAGGAGTCACCTCGATGAATTAATCGTACATGGGGAAACGCTTGCAGATTTCAGCAACCTCGGCACGGACTTCGTCACAAGTGCCTTCAAAATCAGTTGCAGTCTTGTAAATCAGCTTGGCAATCTGCTTCATTTCCGTTTCTTTAAAGCCACGGGTGGTGGTGGCGGCAGTACCGATACGGATACCACTGGTGACGAAGGGGCTCTGGGGATCGTTAGGGATGGCATTCTTGTTAACGGTAATGCCTACCTCATCCAAACGGTGTTCCAGTTCCTTGCCCGTAACGCCCAACTTCCGCAAGTCAATCAGCATCAAGTGATTATCGGTTCCGCCAGAAACCAAGTCAAAGCCCTCTGCAATCAGTGCTTCGGACAGCGCCTTTGCGTTCTTGACAACCTGCTTTGCGTAGTCTTTGAATTCAGGCTGCAGTGCTTCCTGGAAGCAAACTGCCTTACCTGCGATAACGTGCATCAAAGGACCACCCTGAATACCGGGGAAAATCGCCTTGTCAATCTGCTTTGCCAGTTCTTCGCGGCAAAGAATCAAGCCGCCGCGAGGACCGCGCAAGGTCTTGTGGGTGGTACTGGTAACAACATCAGCGTAGGGAACGGGATTGGGGTGCTCTCCGCCTGCAACCAGACCTGCGATGTGCGCCATGTCAACCATGAAGTAAGCGCCAACCTCTTTAGCAATAGCGGCAAACTTATCGAAATCAATGACGCGGGCATAAGCACTAGCGCCTGCCAAAATCAGCTTCGGCTTATGTTCTAATGCCAGACGGCGAACTTCGTCATAATCAATGGTGCCTGTCTCATCACCAACGCCGTAAGGAACGATGTTGAAGTACTTACCCGACATATTAACGGGGCTACCATGGCTCAAGTGTCCACCATGAGCAAGGCTCATACTTAAAACGGTGTCACCAGGGTTCAATAAAGCAAAGAATACCGCCATGTTGGCTTGTGCACCCGAGTGGGGCTGAACATTGGCGTGTTCTGCTCCGAAGAGCTTGCACGCACGTTCACGCGCCAAGGACTCTGCCACGTCTACACACTCACAGCCACCATAGTAACGCTTACCCGGATAACCTTCAGCGTACTTATTGGTCAGAACAGTGCCAACAGCGTCTAAAACTGCCTGACTAACAAAGTTTTCCGATGCAATCAGTTCAATTTTATCGGCCTGTCTTTTTTTCTCTGCACAGATTGCCTCAAAAAGGGCGGGGTCCTGTGCCGAGAGAGGGGTTTTGTTTAGCATGAAAATGCCTCCTTTGTGGTTGCAATTTTTAAATAAAGTTGATATAATAAAGCAAAGCCTTATCAAACAAGAGAGGAAAAATGATGAAAAAAGAACAACAAGTCGCTTCCATCATTGAAATTTTAAAACAGGAATATCCCGATGCAATCTGCACGCTGGACTACGAGAATCCTGTACAGCTTTTAGTTGCCACTCAGTTGGCGGCACAGTGTACCGATGCGCGGGTCAATATTGTTACCAAAACCCTGTTTCAAAAATATCCCGATGCCGAAGCTTTTGCCACAGCGGATTACGAAACCCTGTGTGAAGAAATCCATTCTACAGGATTCTTCCGTAGCAAGGCACGGCATATTATTGATTGTTGCCAGATTCTGTGCGAAAAGTATAACGGTGAAGTCCCGTCGGATATGAAAGAGTTGACCGCGCGTCCCGGGGTAGGTCGGAAAACTGCCAGTATCATCCGTGGGGATGTGTACCATCTCCCAGCTGTAGTGACCGACACCCATGCCATGCGACTTTCTTATCGCATGGGATTGACCCAGTACCGCGACAACCCATATAAGATTGAGATGGACTTGGCAAAAATCATTCCACCTGACGAACAGGCTGATTTTTGTCACCGTTTGGTAGAGCACGGTCGGGCTGTTTGTATGGCACGCCGCCCCAACTGTGCCGAATGTGCGCTTGCAGATTATTGTAAGAAGGTCGGCGTTAAATCATAGCCAATAAATCGGATTCAGAAAGCACGGGGATGTTCAGTTCCTGTGCTTTTTCTAATTTGCTTCCTGCCTCTTCCCCTGCTACTACATAGTCAGTCTTCTTAGAAACACTGCCTGAAACCTTTCCGCCATGGGATTCAATCAAAGCCTGCATTTCTTTACGACCGTAGTTGGGCAGGGTGCCTGTCAGAACGAAGGTGCGACCCAAAAGCTTGTCCGAGGTCAGTGCCCCTTCCTGTTCTTCCATGCAAAGCCCTGCGGCGGTTAACTGCTCCAACAATTCAACTGTTCGGGGAGAAGCAAAAAACTTCAGAATCTCGTCAGCCATCTTGTCGCCAATTTCATCAATCGCCACCAAGGATTCACGGGTGGCATTTTTTAATGCGTCCATGGTCCCAAAGGTGCGTGCCAAAAGCTTGGCGGTTTGTTGACCAACCATGCGAATGCCCAAACCGTAAAGCAATCGTGATAGTTCCTTTTGCTTGGTTGCTTCAATGGCTTGAAGCAGATTCTCTACCGACTTTTTGGCAAAGCCCTCCAACGGAATCAAGTCGTCAAAGGTCAACGTATATAAGTCGGGGATGCTTTTAATCAAAGAGTGATCCATCAACTGATTGACTACCGCAGGACCTAAGCCCTCAATATCCATGGCATCACGGCTGGCAAAGTGGATAATGAGTCTTGCAATCTGGGCAGGGCATTGCCAATCGGTACAACGCAAAGCAACCTCCCCTTCCGCCCGCTCGGTAGGAGCACCGCAAACAGGGCAAGTATCGGGAAGATGATATTTCACCTCGCTTCCGTCACGGCGATTCTTCTCAACCGAACGGATTTCAGGGATGATATCTCCTGCTTTTTGTACCCACACCCAGTCACCGATGCGAATGTCCTTTTCGTGGATATAGTCCTCGTTATGCAAAGTAGCACGGCTGACCGTAGTGCCTGCAAGGGTTACTGGTTCTAAAACGGCATTAGGGGTCAAAACGCCTGTGCGGCCGACCTGTACCACAATGTCGGTTAAACGGGTCAGCTTACACTCCGGCGGATACTTATAGGCAACTGCCCAGCGAGGGTACTTGCCGGTACTACCCAAAAGCTCACGCTCTGCCAAGTCATTCAGCTTGACAACACCACCGTCGATGTCATAAGGGAACTCATGTCGGTGGTCGGAAATCTCGCTAATGGCACGGGCAACCGCCTCATGGTCTGCAGTGCAGGCAACGGTCGGAACAGTAGGAAAACCCAGTGCACGAAGGTATTGAATGGTTTTTTCATGGGTATCAGGCGCGTTATCAGGCGCTACCTGTAGGTTAAAGACCAGCACATCCAAGCGACGCTTGGCGGCAACCTTCGGGTCTAACTGACGCAAAGAGCCAGCCGCTGCATTACGGGGATTGGCAAAGGCTGCTTCGCCATTTTCGTCCCGCTCCGCGTTCAGCTTCAAAAAAGTTTCTTTGGACATATAAACCTCACCGCGGACGGTAAGGGTTACCGGTTCTTTTAATTCCAGCGGCAAAGAACGGACGGTCTTTAAGTTCTCGGTCACATCTTCGCCCGTTACTCCATCTCCTCGAGTGGAGCCACGGACAAATTGTCCGTTTTCATACTCTAAAGAAACAGACAAGCCGTCGATTTTCGGTTCCACCACGAACACAGCCTCTTGGGTGGTACTGTTTGAAATGCGCACCAGCGCTTCTTTCAGCTCGTCCATGGAAAAGACGTCCGACAAGCTTTCCATCCGTACCTGATGGGTAACACTTTTAAAGCTATCCAAAATTGCGCCACCCACGCGCTTGGTGGGCGATACAGGACTGTCATATTCGGGGTGCTCTGCTTCTAAAACCTCTAATCGGCGAAGCATCTGGTCATACTCAGCATCGCTGATTTCGGGGTTATCCTCTACATAATAGCGGATGCCATGGTAAGTAAGTTCACGGCGTAACTGTTCAATTTCTTCTCTGACATCCATGTTCATTCTCCTAATCCAATAAGTTCAAGGCGGTATCAGGGGCGTCACTGGTGACGCCATCAATCGCTGTATAGGAACTGGGGACATTGCCCACAATGATGGTTTCTGCAATGGGTACTTGGGTCACTACCGTAGTGGATGTGGTTGCAGCAGGCAACAAAAGTCCTATATCCAGTTTGGTCTCCAACACCAAGCGGTGAATGGTTTGGTTGATTGCTGCAGACTCAAACTCGCTTTTAAGTTCAGTAAATACTCGCCCGTTCGGAGCAACCGTAATGGGGATATTAGGCCCGACGCCGCTCATAAACGAGCTACCCGTTAAAGCACCCAAAGGCACAGATAACGCCCATCGGTCCAGTTGTCCGATTTCTTCGGATACACGGGATGTAATATTGCTCTTCATGCGGTTCACTGCCACTGTGTTGGATAGAACCGCGTTAATGTTCCCCTCTTCGTTTTTCTCCAAAAGAATCAAGTCCTGATACTGCAGTTGAGACTCTTCCAGATAGGACAGCACCACACGGTCGCAAAGCTGTTGCAAATAGACGTTGGCCTTGGCTGAAGCAACGGCGCAAGCCAATGGATTCAGCCGATAAAACACTAAAAGGCTGCCCAATAACAAGAACAGGGCAAAGACCAAAACCATGGATGCCGCACTCTTTTGTTTGCCAAAAGAGGCTTGGTAAAAACGCATAAACGATTCCTCCGTTTAGTCCATACTATGCGGAAGAAAAGCAAATGTTTAAACCTTTTCCAAGTCATTACTTTATTATACCCAATTTTTTCACTTTTTTCAAGTCTTTTATAAAGAAAAGAAGGGCGGTTTTTCCGTCCTTCTTTTTGCTTATTCAACTTAATCCACCATCTTGTGGAAGATGGGCCAAGCTTGCTCGGGATAGAAGCGATGTCCTTCATAAGGATCATTCTCATATTCTTTTGGCAGAGTACCGACAATCAGCTCACAGTTATCAGGAACACCTGCAGCCGCAAAAATGCGTTTGGTCTCCTCAAACTGACCTTTTACACCGGGTAAGGGGAAGATGCGATCCCATTCCCCTGCAACAGGAACGAACTTTCTGGGAGCAATCAATCCCGACAGGTCGCCCATATTGAAGTACTCACGGATATGAGGAATAAAGTTACAGGTACAATGTGCCATAGCGATGATGGAGTCATCGTAGTCCGAGTAAGAGCAAGAGGGCATAACTGCCGCCAGACGCTCTTCCATACAACCTGCATAGAAGGTCGCGGTACCACCGCCCGAGTTGCCCATGCAATAAATCTTGGACTCGTCAATATATTCCGCAAAAGTGGTGGTCAGAACATCAATCAGATGGGAAACATCCCAGACCCGCTCACCAATAGTAGTGCGACCAACGGTCAGGTTCGCCAAGGTGTGAACGCCACATCTCGGGCCATTTTCGTCGCCGCCACACTCGCCCATACCACGCATTTCTAACGTAACTGCGGCATAGCCCTGCTGAACAGACTGAACAGCAAAGGCGCGGATGCGGGAGCCTTCGGTAATGGTCTCGCCCTCAAACCGAGTGCGTCCCAAAGAGACGTGCTGACCCTTGGAATGACCCTGAAGACCAATCATAACAGGCAGTTTGCCTGTTGCATTCTTGGGAATCAGCAAGTGGCAGGGTGCATGATAACCCGGCTCACTTTCAAAAGTAAAGCGGATTTCACGGAAGTTTTCTTCCATGCGATCATACTCAATCTGAACATTCAAATCGCAGGAAACGAACTTATCCATGCCCAAAAGCTCTGCCAGCTTTGCGCGGGCTCGGTTCTGCCATTCCTTAAAGTTTTCTTTTCCGTCATAGCGCATGGACGGAGTGACTTCTGCCGCTCTGCGCATAACATTTTCATGTGCACTGTTTGGATACATTTTTCTCCACTCCCTTTCGTCTCAATCTTAACAAAAACGAACAGAAGTGTCAACCATTCCCGCGAAATAAAAGAAGTTTATTTCTTACATCACAGAATGATGCAAATGAGTCCGCCAGTTCCCTCGTTGATGATGCGTTGCAAAGTCTCCTGCAGTTTTACCTGAGCATCATCGGGCATACGATAAAGCTTGTTCTGCAAGCCCTCGCTGATTAAAGCATAGAAGGATTTGCCGAAGATATTAGACTCCCAGATTTGCTTGGGGTCGGACTTAAACTCGTCTAAAATATGCTGAACCAATTCTTCCGACTGCCGTTCGTTCCCCACAATAGGCGAAACCTCGGTATGAATATCGGCACGAATCATGTGGATAGACGGTGCGCTGGCTTTTAACCGAATACCGAAACGGCTTCCTTGGCGGATGATTTCAGGCTCTTCCAGTTGCAATTCTTCAGTGGTGGGAGCAACAATGCCATAGCCCTTTTCGCGCACCTCGTGCAGAGCATAAGCAACCTTATCGTACTCCCGTTTCATTTCTGCCAACTCACCAATC
>JAGAUM010000162.1 GCA_017620795.1 Clostridia bacterium | reverse complement strand
TTTTACGCAGGACATGGGTGCGCAGACCGTTCTTCTTTAAGAAAGCGGCGGTACCTGCGGTTGCCTGGATGTTAAAGCCCAGTTGATAGAAACGGCGGATTAAAGGCAACGCCTCTTCCTTGTCTTTGTCTGCAATGGTGGCAAAGACGGTGCCGTAGTTTTGCAGATGCATGCCAGAAGCCTGCAGGGCCTTATAAAGGGCACGGTTTAACTTATCGTCATAGCCGATGGCTTCACCGGTGGACTTCATTTCAGGGCTTAAGTATGCATCCAAGCCTCGAATCTTATTGAAGGAGAAAACGGGAACTTTGACGTACCAACGCTTCTTCTCATCGGGGTAGATGCCAAAGATACCCTGCTCTTTTAAGCTCTTGCCCATAATGACCTCGGTAGCGATGTCTGCCAGCGAGTAGCCCGTTGCTTTCGACAGGAAGGGCACGGTACGGGAGGAGCGGGGATTGACTTCGATCACATAAACATCCTCATTTTCATCGACGATGAACTGGATGTTATACAGACCGACAATGCCAATGGCAGGTCCTAGCTTCTTGGTATACTGAAGAAGGATGCCTTTGACCTTGTCCGAGATGCTGAAGGCGGGGTAGACACTGATGGAGTCGCCCGAGTGAACACCTGTCCGCTCAACCAGCTCCATGATACCGGGAACGAATACGTCCCGACCGTCACAGATGGCGTCAACTTCCACTTCTTTACCCTGGATATACTTATCGACCAGAACAGGCTTGTCCTCGTCAATTTCAACCGCCGTTTTTAAGTAGTGGCGGAGCTGTTCTTCGTTGGCAACAATCTGCATGGCGCGTCCGCCCAAAACGAAGCTGGGACGAACCAGTACGGGATAGCCAACCTCGGCTGCGGCGGCGAGGCCGTCTTCAATTTTGGTGACCGCATGACCCTGAGGTTGGGGAATCCCCAGTTCCTTTAAGGTCTTTTCAAAAGCGTCGCGGTTTTCAGCACGCTCGATGGCAGCACAGTCAGTACCGATAATCTTGACTCCACGCTTCATCAGTGGCTCTGCCAGATTGATGGCGGTCTGTCCACCCAAGGAAGCGATTACCCCTTCGGGTTGTTCAAACTCAATGATGTTCATGACATCTTCGGGAGTCAAGGGCTCGAAGTAGAGCTTGTCTGCCGTGGTATAGTCGGTAGAAACGGTCTCGGGGTTGTTGTTGATAATAATGGCTTCATAGCCCGAGTTTTTGATGGTGGTTACTGCATGAACGGTGGAGTAGTCAAACTCGACACCCTGACCGATACGAATCGGGCCTGCACCCAGCACAATCAGCTTTTTGCGATCGGACAGACGAGACTTGTTCTCCCCCTGATACGAAGAGTAGAAGTAGGGGATATAAGCACCCGTATGGCAGGTGTCAACCATCTTAAAGGACGGGAACAGGTTGTTTTCTTTGCGCATCTTATAGACATCCGACTCGGTGCATTTCCACAGACGGGCAATGTACAGGTCGGAGAAGCCCATCTTCTTGGCATCCAGTAAGATTTCGGCATCCTTGCGGACACGGAGTGCTTCTTCCATGTCAATGATGCGCTTGATGGATTCCAAGAAATAAGGGGTAATCATGGTGATTTCGTGAATCTTTTCAATGGAAACACCGTGGTAAATCAATTCCGCAATGGCAAAGAGGTTGTCGGCACGGAACTCCTTGATATAGTCTAACAGCTCGTCCACGCTCATGTTATCGAACTTGGACAGATACATGTGGTTGACGCCGATTTCCAGCGAGCGCATACCCTTTAAGAGGGCTTCTTCCAGGTTACTACCGATGCCCATGACCTCGCCCGTTGCTTTCATCTGGGTACCC
>JAGAUM010000161.1 GCA_017620795.1 Clostridia bacterium | reverse complement strand
GTCAGCATAACCCCTTTGGGGAAGCCTGTAGTGCCCGAGGTGTATTGCATGTTGCAAACATCGTCCGGTTTGACCAAAGACGCCCGTCTGCGGACCTCTTCGTAAGGAACCTCCTCGGCACGGTCTAACATCTGCTCCCAGGTTAAGCAACCCGGCATGGAGAAGCCGACCGTAACCACGTTCCGTAAGAAGGGCAGGTTCTTGGAGTACAAGGGCTTTCCTGCTTCTAACGTCTGCAGTTCGGGGCAGAGCTCCTCGATAATCTCACGATAGTTAATGTCCTTGCAGTCCTCAATCATCACCAAGGTATGGGTGTCCGACTGCTTTAACAAATACTCAATCTCATGAATCTTGTACGCCGTGTTAACCGTGACCAGAACCGCACCGATTTTGGTGGTCGCCCAGAAGGTAATGAACCACGCAGGCACGTTGGTTGCCCAGATGGCAACATGGTCCCCTGCCTTGACCCCCAAGGAAATCAAAGCGGCGGCACACTCGTCCACGTCACGGCGGAACTCGGTATAGGTACGGGTGTAGTCCAAGGTGGTGTACTTAAAGGCATACTGGTCGGGATAGTGCTTGACCATGGTGTCCAATACATCCGAAAAAGTCGCTTCAATAAGCTCATACTTGGGCCAGACGAAGGTTCCGCTCTTGTCGCGGTTGTAGTGGACCTTGTCATAAACCTTCTTTTCCCGACCCAGCGATGCAATATAATTGGAAAAATGGGTTAAAACGATGTCGGCATCGTTGATTTCGTCATTCCAAGCCACGCAGATATAACCGTCAAAGTTCAAAGACGACAAGGCATTGATAAAGGAATGAACCGGCAGCTCACCCTCACCGATTAAGACGGTCTTGCCCTCTTTCATATCCCCCAGACGAACATACTTGATGTATGCGCCCAAGTGCTTGATGGTGGTCTCGGCACTTTCGCCTGCGCCGAAGTAGGTGCCACGGACGTTCCAGGACGCACCGATGACTGCGGACGAAAAGTGATTGATGACGTCAATCACATGCTCGGTCTCCGCCAGATACCCGACCGTCTCAAACAGAATCGCAACATCCACACGCTCGGCACGGCGGACGGCATCGCCTAATTTCTGGGTCAGGGTCTCGGCATCGCAGGGCTGTTCCATGCGGACAATAATCCGCTCAATCCCTGCGCCTGCCGCCAAATCCACATACTTTACAAACAGCTCGGCAGTGGCTTCGTCCGATTCTACCGAGTAAGGCACCTGCAATGCCGATACCGCCAGATTGCGGTTGACCAGCTTCCGCTTGGCGTCTGCCATGCGGTCACTGCGCAGGATGCTGTCATGATGACTCTTGCGCTCACGGATGGCATCATAAATCTCAAAGCCGGCATAGCCGTAGTCATAGGCATAGCGGCACAAGTCTAAGAAGCTTGCACGGCTGACATTCTTAGTTGAAAAAACCAGTTTCATCTTATTTCTCCTCGAATACGATCTTGTTCAGCGCGTTGATGTATGCACGGATGCTGGCGGCAACAATGTCGGTGGAGCTACCGTTGCCAGCATAGAGCTTGCCATTGTTCCGCAACTTGACCAACGCAGAACCCAGAGCCTCTTTGCCCTCGGTCACTGCCTGAATCTGAAAATCGTCTAATTCGTAGTGGTAGCCCACGCACTGCTCAATAGCACGAAAGACCGAGTCGATAGGCCCGTCGCCCATGCTGACGCCGTGCAAGGTCTCATCCCCACGGGTCAGGGTGACCTGGGACATGGAGTTGATGCAGTTTCCGCAGTTGGTGGTGTAGCTGACCAGATGATAAGTGGACGGCGCCTGCATCGCAAAGCTGGCAATCAGCGCTTCGAACTCTTTCGCACCGACCGAGCCCTTCTTCTCGCAAACCTGAGTCAGGGCTTTATACACGCTTCCGCAATCCTCGTCGGACAGGTCATAGCCCAAGGTCTCTGCCGCCTGTGCCACTTGGGTCAGGGTGCTGTCTGCGTCCAAAAGAATCTTTTTGGCTTCACTGACCGAAGCCTCGGTCTCGTATGCTTCATGCTGAATGCTTGCCAACAAATCGTCAATGCCTGCATGAATCTTGGTATTTTTCAAGTTGGTGGTAATGCCCATCACATCGCCCCGCGCGCTGACCGCGTCACAGAAAGCACCCATGGACAAGGCGTCTTTTCCTGCCATGACGCACTTTAAGCCGTCTGCCCCTGCATCGATGGCGGCAATGGCGGAAGCAACCGCCATGCTAATCGCATCGGAAACCTGAACATAAACGGGAATGGACACCGCCTCTTTCACCGTCTTGACCAGTTCTGCAATTTCTTGAGGCAGGGCAACCCCGGCCGTGTCGCACAGAGTCACCATGGTAGCGCCCTTGGCTTCCGCCTCACGGGTGGCGGCAACCAGGAAGTCAGCCTCGGCACGGGTGGCGTCGGTAGCGCAGAACTCTACTTCTGCACAAACCTTCTTGGCTTCAGCGACCAGCTCTCCAATCTTTTGAGTCATCTTGTCTGCCTTTAAGTGATGAATGTACTCCATCTGCACGGTGGAGGTGGGTACCTCTACCTGCAAACGGGGCGATTTTGCGTCCTTGACACATTCCCAAGCGGCGGCAATCTCCTCGGCAGTAAAGCCGACGGGAATGACTACCGTGCTGTTTTGTACGTTCTGGGCAATGGTCTTATAAATAATGGTGTCTTCACGCAGATTCTTGATAGGAGCAAGCTCAATGGCGTCTGCTCCGAGGTTATCGGCGCAAACCGCAATGGCGGTCTTTTCACGGAATAGCAAGGACAAGCCCCGCTCCTGTGCCAACGCCTTTAAGGTAATGTCGGTAATGCTGATTTGTTTCATTGTTCTGACTCCTTTCAACAAAAAACGCCTTCGCCTCTTAGTTTGAAAGAGACGAAAGCGCTAAATCCAAATTTAACCTTCCGCGGTACCACTCTTCTTCATCCGATTGGATGCACCTTAGATGCTAACACATCTTAACTCTGTCACGGGAGTTCCCGTCTGCCCCTACTCTACTTTCGCAGCAGCCGCTCCGCGGTCAGTTCGGCAACGGCTTCCCAATGTCTTGCACCACCCGACATCTCTCTTAGGCGAACCCTATTGCGTACTACTCCGCATCACTGCGTTTTTCAATTTAGAATGATTATACCACCGCACTTTTGTCTTGTCAACAAGTTTTTGAAAAAAATTTCAAAACCCCGCGACAAAGGGCATCGGACGCCATTTTAGCAGAGTTTTCGTACACCGCCCCTGCATTCTCGTCGCCGTTAGAAATGGTCCGAAGGATGCCAAAAGGCACTCCGTGCGCCACACAAACCTGACCGACAGCGGCACCTTCCATGTCCTCCACCAATGCGCCGAACTGACGGCAGATATCACGGTTTCGATTATCGTCCACAAACCGATCCGCTGTGGCAACGACCCCTTTTTGATAGGAAATCCCTTCTGTCTTTAACGCCTCTTCCAGTTGGTCTTGTAAGTTTTCATCACAGGGCAGATGAATCAACTCCAAGCCCGACAGCCACCCCAACGGGTCGCCAATGGCGGAGGTGTCCATGTCATATTGCACTGCCGAGGTGCCAATGACCCCGTCCCCAAGGTTTAGCGAACGGTTCAAAGCCCCTCCCACGCCGATATTGATAATGGCATCGGGTGCGTATTTTAAAATCATCGCCTCGGTACAGGCGGCGGCAAACACCTTGCCGATGCCACAGGTCGCTAAAACCACCTCCTGTTCCCCCACCTTCCCCGAAACAAAGGTGGCAAACCCGATTTTTTCGGTTTTCGTTTCCGTCATGGCAGACAGAATCCCACAGGTCTCGGTCGCCATGGCACCGATAATGCCAATCATACCCGATACTCCATATCCGAAACATTTTCCAAAACACGGACATACGCCTTGGCTTCTTCCTTGGCACCTGCCAGGTCATGGTCTAAATAGTTTCCGCACTCGATACGACTGTTGCCGGGAATCTCCCCTTCAAAATCGGCGGCAAAAGCAAAGGCGTCTTTTACCAGCGCCAAAGCCTCCTCACGGCTGACACTGTCCCGAAGCAAGAGGTAAAACCCTGTGCGACAGCCCATCGGCCCGAAATAAATCACCGCATCGGAAAGGGCAGAATTTCGGACATAGGTCGCCACCAGATGCTCGATGGTGTGCATGGGCGCGTTTTGCAAGTAGTCTCCGCCGTTGGGCTTTTTCACCCGCAGGTCATAGGTGACTACGTCACCGTCAATACGGGAAATGTACATTCCGCAGTCTAAAATATCATGATTCACTTGAAAGCTCTTGATTTTGTTCATCATAATCCCTCTTTTCTAAAACGATTATAACAAAACTTCACCCCACCGTCAAGAGAAGGAAAACAGGAACATGAGATTTGATATCATGATATCAAATCTCATTTGGTTAACAAAAGTTAACCACAGGTTAATTTAACAAAAAAGGACTCAAACGAGTCCTTTTTTGTTAAAGTCCTAACAGTTGCTTTTTCTTGGAATCAAACTCTTCTTGGGTGATAACACCTGTATCCAACAGTTCTTTGTACTTCTTTATTTCGTCAGCAGAACTGGTTTCCTGCAAGGGCGTAAGAGCGGTGTTCGCAGTTTTATTTTGCTCACACATAACTTGAAACAAAGAAACAATCTCCTGTGCCTGTTTTTCACAAGTTTTATATAAAAAGCTTGATTTCTTTGTTTCTGTGGTAATCAAATTGATATATACTGTTGGATTTGCCATATCATTCAATGTTATT
>JAGAUM010000160.1 GCA_017620795.1 Clostridia bacterium | reverse complement strand
TGGCCCGTTGGTCAAGCGGTTAAGACACCGCCCTTTCACGGCGGTAACACGAGTTCGAATCTCGTACGGGTCACCACTTTTTTATATGGGCCTTTAGCTCAATTGGTTAGAGCTCCCGGCTCATAACCGGTCGGTTCTGGGTTCGAGTCCCGGAAGGCCCACCAAACAACATCCACACGCAACTTTGCGTGTTTTTTTATGTCTAAAAGGAGCAATGACGATGAAAAAATCCGTTTCCTTTGTGTCCATTCTGTTCATCAACTTTTTAATCTACGGGTTTAACACCCTCTTTGGGTCCTTACTCCCTCCTTATTTCAATGCGCGGTTTTCTCCTACGGTAGCAGGCGTCCTGCTCTCCCTTGGCCCGATTGTCGCCATCTTCTCGCCCTTGCTTTGGGGTGGTATTTCCGACCGTGCAAAGAACAAAAACCGTGTACTGATGCTCCTGGTTGCAGGCGCACCCCTCTTTTTCCTGCTGATTAGTACCACCTTAAATCTCCCCCTTTTAGCCCTTTATCTGATTGCCACCATGTTCTTTATGGCGCCCTTCGGCGGATTGGTGGATTTGCTGACCTTAAACGCTTGCGAACAGATTCAAAAGCCCTACGGTCCCTGTCGGGTGTTGGGTACCTTAGGCTTTGGAGTGGTTGCTTTGCTGGGCGACCTGCTAATGGCAGGTAATGACCGACGCTTATTCCCCCTTGCTTTGGCGGTGGGGGTTTTGTCCCTGATTTCCCTCCAACTGATGCCCCAACACACGGCGCCTACCTTAAGCCGTCGCAAGGTGGAAGGCGGAGTGGGCTACTTCAAAAACAAAGCCTTGGTCGTTTTAACCGTGATTATCGCCCTGGCACAGTTTACCTGGGCGTACTACTCCAACTTCTGCGGTAAGTACTTAACCGAAACCTTAGGCGCGCCCGACGGCATCTGGGGTACCGTGGTACTGGTCACCGTTCTGTCCGAGATTCCTTTCTTCTTATTCTTCAAACAGATTTTCAAGCGTTTTTCCATCAGCGCTTTGACCTGGTTTTCCTGCTTTGTCCTGATTCTCCGTTGGTTGGCGCTGGGCTTGGTCAAAGACCTGACGGTCATCCTGATTGTTTCGGGTATCACGGGCACCTTTGTCACCATTTTAACCTATTGCATCACCGTGTACATCAAAGAAAAAATCGCACCCGAACTGCAAGCCACTACCTTGAATCTGCTCTATGCCATGGGCATGGGTGTTTCTAAAATGCTGGCAGGGGTTGCAGGCGGACTTTTGACCGAGTACTTCGGCTTCAGCAATTCCATTCTCCTGTGTAGCGGATTGATGGTGGTTGCCCTTCTTTTGGCATTGAAAAACAAAAAGACCCTCGGTTGAGGGTCTTTTTTATATCCACATATTTCTCTAAAGGGAGAGGGAAAAAAGTCCAGAATGGGCAAACAGAACCCGAAGATGTATAAGATACTTCGAGTGGTGATGTTTGTCCATCGCAGCGTTTGCTGCAGTCTGGGCTTTTTTAACATCCCTTTTTATTTGGCTTTGGGTTTGGAAAACAATCCTGCGAGGAAACCACATAGAATGGCTACGGCGATGCCTCCTGCGGTGGCGGTGAGTCCGCCTGTGAAGATGCCCAAAAAGCCTTGCTTTTCCACCGCTTCTTTTACGCCGTTGGCAAGGCAGTAGCCAAACCCCGTTAGTGGGACGGTTGCCCCTGCCCCTGCGAACTGAACCAGTGGATCGTACACACCGATTAAAGTGAGGATTGCTCCTGCCACTACGTAGCCCACCAAAATCCGTGCAGGGGTCAGGCGAGTACGGTCGATTAAAACTTGTCCGATGACGCAAAGAACGCCACCAACGATAAATGCTTTTAAATAGTCCATATTACTCCCCCTCGAAACAGACGGCATGGGCGATGCCACAGATGCTCTCCCCCTGCTGGATGGCGGTGGGCGACATCAGCGCCCCTGTGGAAATCAAAAGGACACGACGGTATTTACCCGACTCCAGTTCAGGAAGAATTGCTCCGCAAAAAACGGTGGCGGAACAGCCACAGCCCGAGCCGCCTGCGTGCACATCCTGACGCTTTAAGTCAAACATCAGACACCCACAATCGGCGTAATTTTCGCCTAAGAAGATGCCTTCGTCCTTTGCCAGTTCCCTTGCCATCTCCATGCCAAAGCTTCCCAAATCCCCCGATAAAATCAGGTCATAGTCACTCACCTTGCGGTGGGTGTCCTTTAAGTGGGTCTTTAGGGTATCCACAAAAGCGGGCGCCATGGCAGGGCCCATGTTATTGGCATCGGTAATGCCGAAGTCTAACATCTTGCCAATGGTGACCGAGGTAACGCGAACCCCCCTGCCCCCATTCTTCAACAAGACCGCGCCCGAACCGCTGACCGTCCACTGGGCAGTAGGCGGACGCTGACCCCCATACTCGATGGGGAAGCGATACTGGCGCTCTGCCGAGTAATAATGGCTGGAGGTGACCGCAATGGCGCGGCTGATTTGTCCACAAGACAGGGTGACGGATGCCAGCGCCAAAGACTCCGCCATAGTGGAGCAGGCGCCGTACAACCCCAAAAAGGGGATTTCAAAGCTACGGATGCCATAGCTGGTGCCGATGCACTGGTTTAAAAGGTCGCCCCCGAAAAGAAGGTCGATGGCATCGGGCTTGAGCCCTGCTTTTTTTAAGGTCAGGTTAATGGCTTGGGAGACGAACTTGCTCTCGGCTTTTTCAAAGGTGTTCTCGCCAAAAAAGATATCCTCCGCCACGAGGTCGAAGCAATCCCGAAGAGGGCCTTCCCCCTCTTTTTTGCCTACGACGGCGGCATGAGCCTCCACGGTGACGGGGGTTTTTATGAACAGGGTTTGCATGGCTTACCTCACTACAAAATAGCAGAGTCCGCAGAAAATCGATGCCAAGGTGCCACAGACGATGACGGGACCTGCAATGATGAACATTTTAGCGGACATGCCCAAGACCACGCCCTCTGCCCGAAACTCCATAGCAGGAGAGGCAACGGCATTGGCAAAGCCTGTGATGGGCACCAGTGTTCCTGCTCCGCCGTGTTTTGCCAGTCGGTCATAGACGTGGAGGGCGGTGAGCAGTGCCCCTAAAAAGACCATGGTCATGGAGGTATAGGAGGAGGCGGATTTTTGGGGCAAGCCCATGGACAGATACCAGTTTAAAAAGGCTTGACCGACAGTGCAGATGCCACCGCCGAATAAAAATGCCATAACGATATTCTTCCCCAGGGGAGACTTGGGTGCCGCAGCTTTGACGCGGTTCCGATAAGCTTCTTGGGTCATAAACGCACTTCCTTTCATGGCTATATTCTGCCAAGGAAGGTTTTTTTATGCAAAGAAAAAGAGCCCCGAAGGGCTCTTTTTTAATCTACATAGTAGACAAAGGGGTTCCAGGAAGTGCCGTTACCCACATCGGTTTGGTTCTTGTTGACTCTAAAGTGGATGACGTCGCCTTTTTTGACCTCTACCTTCTCCCAGAAACGGAAGATGGAGTTAAAGAGCGGAACCTCACCCCATTCGCAATCACGGGGCCAGACCTGCTCGCTGTTCTTGGTAATCTTTACTAAGACACCATCGGTCTCGTCCGCGATATCGCCTGCCTTAATAGGTTCGGAACAACTGACAATCAGCGTGCCGTCATGAGGGCAGGTAAAGGAACGAACCGCGTCACTCTCGGTACCTGCGCAAATGTAGGTATCCCACCAAGAACGCAGGATACAGCCGTTGGTGCGGTCGCCAAACTCGCCCGTCCACCAGCCGTTATCGGGGCCGTGGCCCGAAAGCCAGTTGGGGTAGTCACGGTAATCGTCGGTGCCGATGGGGGCGTACTGCCAATGCCAGCCACCTCTGCCCTGTTGACCGGGGATGCAGTCGGACGCCCAAGAACCCAAGGTGTAGGGCACGTCGGTGGTCAGGTTCTCTACCTCGAAGCCGTAAACACCTGCATGGCGGTTTTCGGGGTAGGTATTGCCCTCGATGGTAACATTCTTACACTTGTTAATATAGACAGCAGGAACCGGGTCATACTTGCCGTCGGTCTGGCGTTCTAAAGCGATATCATGGCGCTTGGAGAAGGTGTTGTTGCGAATGACAAGGCCTTGGGCGCAAGCGGCATGGATTTCCTCGCCATAGTTGTCCTCAAAGACGTTGTCCTCGATAATGATATTGCGATGCTCAATCGCCTCGTCCCCGTCCACAGTAATGCCGTGACCGCGGAAATCGTTACCACTACCGCAGTGACGGATGTGGCAGTTGCGGACGATGACGTTTTGGGAGTAGTCGCACTCCATCCAGTTATGCTCGGGGATGATGCGGACACCTGCTTCGGATACATGGTCAAAGACGCAGTTTTCCACCAGTGCGTTGGAGGACTTAATCAAAACGCCTCTGGGGCGGATGTTATAGAAGGTACAACCGCGAACCACCATGCCCTCACCGATGCAGTCTGCATCAACAACCCAGTCGCCACGGTTGGCTTTGATGGGTTCGTCCACGGTGATGTCAAAATACTCATAGGGAACGAACTTGGAATAAGCGCCCTGATAAGAAAGCTTTTCTTCGGGGTCATAGGTCGAAGTGATGTCGGTTGCTTTGAGGATTTTAACGGTCTGGATCATGTCCAGATCCTCGTTATAAATACGCAGGGTATCCCCGTCACGAATGTCAATCCAGCCCTTGGTGGCAAGAATCATGCGGTTGGAGTCTAAGACGGTGTCGATGCAGTTATACAAGCCGTGGATGTTGATGCCGTCGTCCTGAATGCCTTCGAAATAGCAGTTTTCAATCAGGGGGCCCTTACGGTCGGAGGTTAAGTGGAAGGCGTCGCCCGACATGGAGTGAAGTCTTCTGTGGGTCGCACCCAAAGGCTTGGGGCCGGGCATGATTTTTAAGTTGCGGTAGGTAGAGCCACCGTCACTGTAACACTCGCCAATGCAAGAGATGGTGGACGACCAGAAGGTGCAGTCCTCGAAATGGAAGGGACCCGAATGGTTAATCATGGTGTTGTTGCAGTTTCTCCGTGCAAAGGAGTTCATGGGGCAGAAGTAGTCGCCCACTTTAAAGTCCCAGTTGGTGTTGGGGATGCCTACATGGAAGCGGATTTTGCGACCGCCCAGCAGCTCGAACCGTTTCATGGAGAAGTCATAGCGACCGCCACCGATACAGAGCTTGCCGTCATGCTCACGGTACAGACAGCCTGCGATGCCGTAGGTGTCCTTTAAGTCCTCCTCATCGTACATGCAGTAGCCTTCGTCCACCTCAAAATCATAGTAGTTTTCTTCGCGGTTGATGGCGATACACTTCATCTGGGTGAAGATGGTGTCCTCATAGTCGGAAGCGAAGCCACGCAAGGTGATGTTGGAGGAATAGGTGCCATACACACCAGGGTGGTTGACGTCCTGATACAAGAACACGCAACCGTAAGCGTTGACCGTGAAGTCTTGCATATGGTCGAAGCGCAGATGGCCGCGAATCCCCTCTTTAGGCCAAAGGCGATAAGCTCCTCTGGGGATGGTGATTTCCTTTTCTCCTGCGTTATAGGCGTCTAAAATCATCTGCTGAATATCCACCTTTTCGTACATGGGCAGGTGATAGACCAAAGACATTTCACCCTCGTAACGCAGTTGTTGTTTCTGTACTCGAATCATGTTAAAGCTCTCCTTTATCCAATATAATAAACGAATGGTGCCCAAGAAGCGGTGTAGCCACAGGGGATTTGGTTATGGTTGACGCGGAAGTGAATCTTGTCCCCTGCTTTTACGGCTACGGTGTAAATGTGGCAGGGCAAGGGTTTAAAGAGCGGTACCTCCTGCCAATCCAACACCGCTTCGTCGTTCTTTCGGATGCAGACCCGAATGCCGTCGGTGTCGTCGAACAGGTCGGCGGCTTTGATGGGCTCTATCGTGCTCATAGCCAAGACGCCGTCTTGGGGGCAGACATAGGTTTTCACCACGTCGGTGGTGGGGCTGGGAAGCATGTAGGTATCCCACCAGGTCTTGCGGATACAGCCGTTTGCTTCGTCTTCGGTGTACCAGCCACGCTTGTCATAGTCATAGATGGGGAAATCATGGTACTCGTCCGAGCCGACAGCAGCGTACTGCCAATGCCAACCGCCGCGACCCTGCTGACCCTGAATAAAGAGGTTGGACCAGGAGCCTAAGGTTGCAGGCTTATCGGTTTTGATATCCTTTGTATCGGGACCGACTACCACAGGGCGGTCGGGCGCGGTGTAGGTGTTGTTTTCCAGTGTGACGCCATAGCTTCGGTCAATGTGGACAACAGCGTTATGCTCCCTGCCCAGATTTTGGTTGGTGGGGTGTACCGCACCGAACTGATTGTTACGGACAGTGATGTTTCGTCCGCAGGAGATGTGCAGGTCGCGGTTATAGTTGTCCTCGAACACGTTGTTTTCGATGAGGATATCGCGGTGTTCGATGGCTTCGTGGCCGTTGATCGAAAGGCCGTTGGCGCTGAACCCGTTGCGTGCCCCGCAACGGCGGAAGGTGTTGTTACGAATGACGATGTTCTGGGAATAGTCGCACTCCATCCAGTCATGCTCGGGCATGATGCGGATGCCACCCATGCAGCACTGGTCAAAGACACAGTTCTCGACCAACGCGTTGGAGGTTTTCATGCCGATACCGCGGGCACAGATGTTGAAAATGACCGAGTCGCGGAGGGTGAACCCTGCACAGATGGCGTTTTCGTTGACTACCCAGTCTCCGCGCGTGACGGCGACGGGAGTTTTTAAAGTGACTTCGTGGTAGTAAAAGACACGGAAGATTGCCGATTCCAGCTTAATCTTCAAGGGCGTTTCGGGGGTATAGTCGGCAGTGATTTCGTGAGAAGCCTCTACGGTTGCGGTGCAGATACGGTTGACTCCCTTATCGTAAAAGCGGATGGTGTCGCCCGGGCGGTAGTCATACTTACCGTGGTTGGCGATAATCAGCTTATTGGGAGCAAGAACCTGATCAACGGCAGAGTAGATACCATGAACATTGATGGCATCGTCATTGGAGCCGTACAGATACAAGTTGGACAGAACAGGGCCTTTTCTCAGCGCCTTTAAGTGGAAGTAGTCTCCCGACATGGAAAGGAGGCGCGGATGGCTGGCACCGTAAGGGGTGGGGCC
>JAGAUM010000159.1 GCA_017620795.1 Clostridia bacterium | reverse complement strand
TTCCCACCGAGTAGACAGAAACTGCATCTCCGACAAAGATGCGTTCTGCGGAAACGGTGGAGTTGATATTCGCCAAAGTTCCGATTTTGGCATTGGAGAAAAGACCTACTGCGGCAGAGACGGCGCGCATCGACCCACCTGACGGTGCGTTTCTTAAAGCAAGGTCAAAGCTTCCCTCAGGACGGGTAACCATGGTGGTGGAACCGCCACCATCACAGTTCATAGCAAAGGTAGCACCCAGCTCGATAAACAGGTCTGCCAGTTCTTCCTGGCTCATGCCGCTGGCACCCGTCTGCCGTCCGTCCACCGTGACCAACAACAGATGTCCGTCCTCGGTAAAGCCAATGCCCGTGCGTGGGTGTTTGCCAGTGATGTTATGGGTAAACTCAGCACGCTCACCGTCTTTGACCAGCATACTTCCGCCGCTGATGGCATGGCGAATCTTGTCCGTATCAGGAGTAAGGGTGATGTCTAACTGCACCTCATCTCCAATCATGAAGTTGGAGTTTAAAAAGTAATTGCATTCCATAGATGTGGTTAAGATATACCCGTTTTTGGGGATGGCAACAGGGTCTTGGTTCATGCGGAACCCGCTGACCTTGCCGTCTACGACAATCATTTCCACACCATTGTTTTGGGAACCGCGGGAAAACTCTCCCCAGGCAGGGGTGTACATTAAAATGCGGTCCATGGGGTTGTACTGGTTGATTAAATAAACCGAGTCACTGTTTCCTGTAGGCGCAGTGACAGTGATTTCTGTTTTGAAGTAGTCCATGAGCAGTTCGCCTTCTTCGGTCTGGACCAAAGAGGCATAGCCACCGTCAATTCCCGAAGAGGAGCGGACGTCTCCGTCGGTAATCTGCAGGTTCATGGCATGGGCGCGACCTGTTTCGGTCTGGTTCCAACTGAAAAAGTCGGTGTTTACAGCGGCAACCGCACCATAGGTCTTTGCCATGTTTAACACATTGGACAGATAAGACATGCCCTTTGGCGCCGCCATGGGGCGGAAGGTGACCGTGTCATTGTTTAAATCTGCATCAATAATATGAATCTGCGAAATGCCGCTTTCCTGCATTCGCATCCACTTGGTATAAGTAATACCCTGTGCCACAGTCTCTTGGGTCTTGGTCTCGTACAAAATGTCTGCGCCAAGCACCACTGGTGGGAGCAGAGAAAAAAGCAACAGTAAAGCGAGTAGCTTACGTAACATCGTGGTATCCTTTCTAACAAATCAGCGTTAAGGCACTGTGAATGGTTTCAACCGAGATGTTGGAGTCTCCCTCAAAGTATTCTCCGTCTAACGACCAGGGGATTCTGGACTCGGAATGAATATGAATATTGGATGCCTGCTTGAAGGTAATCATAGGCGATCCCTGATAATCTTGCTTGGACAGACGGCGCAGAATTTCACGAAGCTCGATGACCGTCTTGGGGGAGCGGATCAGCATCAGCTCTAACAGTCCGTCATTTAAACGGACCAAGGTGTCATTCAGTCTTAATACACCGCCGATAGACGTGGTGTTTGAAATGGCGCCGAAAATATAGTCGCCTTCCAGTTCTTCACCATCAACAGTCAGTTTTAGGTGGTGGGGCTGCAAGGTCAGCAAATCCTTGGCGCCTTCCAAAACATACGCCAGATGTCCTAATGCGTTTTTCAAAGACTGGGGCGTGTTATACGAGCTCTCGGTAAAAGCTCCAAAAGAAGCAATGTACGAAAAGTACCGACCGTTGATGCACCCTAAATCCAGTGCATGAGGCTGACCGTTAAGGCAGTCCTTTGCAGCGGTCATGATATGCTTGGAGATTCCTAACGTAGTAGAGAAGTCGTTGGTGGTTCCTGCCGGGATGTATGCCAACTGCGGACGGCTTTCAAGGCGCATCAAGCCAGAAATCACTTCGTTTAAAGTGCCGTCACCGCCACAGCAGACAATCAGGTCCTTTTGCGCGCCCTGTTGCACTACGATTTCTTCCGCATCATGGCGCTGGTTGGTCAGGTAGATGGCAACATCATAATCCGCATTGGAAAAAATGCGGTTTAACTTCGGTAAATAAGAAACAATTCGTCTGGTGCCGGAATTGGGATTGACGATTAAAAGCATTTTCTGTTTCATACCAAGGACTCCTTTTTTATTCTGTTTTTATTTTATCATGTTCTTCTCATTTTTGCAATA
>JAGAUM010000158.1 GCA_017620795.1 Clostridia bacterium | reverse complement strand
CGTTATGTCCGTCCTCCCGAGGGCGCTTATAGCAAACATTCGTTGAAGGTAACAAAAGAGCTGGGCTATAAAACCATCTTTTGGCACTTTGCTTATCGGGATTGGGTAGTGGATGATCAAAAGGGTAAGGATTTCGCTTACGAAAAAATCGTGGGCGGTGCAAAGCCCGGCGGCATCATGTTGCTTCATGCCGTCTCAAAGGACAATGCCGAAGCGCTGGGGGACGCTATTGACACCCTGCGCGCCCAAGGCTGGTCTTTTCAAAGTTTGGAACAATTATAAATTTGTGACAGGATAAGAAGGCATGGCAACGGACACCTTAAAACCGAGGTGAGTCCGTTGTCCCAAAGCAGAAAAATCCGTTTTACTGCATGGTTGTTTTCCGTTCTGTTGGTTTTGGGAGCAGTGGTTCAGACCTGCTCCCTTTGTTTTTCCTATCCGAAAAAAGTGACCGTGCTTCGGGGCGAGGATATCCTGCTTCGGCAAGGTGCACCTTTTTGGATTCATTCCCAATTAGCCGAAGAGACGGTCGCCACCGTTAGCGAGGATGCCAAATACGAAGTGGTCCTGTCCGTCTTTGGGCTCTTGCCCCTGCGTCGTGTGGAGGTGGGAGTCCTCGAGGATCTAAAGCTGGTTCCCTGTGGCAACACCGTGGGCATCAAGCTCTTTTCCGACGGGGTCATGGTGGTGGGAACTACGCCCGTCAATGGCAAAACCCCAGCATCGGATATTGCCGAAGGGGACTTGATTATCGAGGTCAACGGTATCCGCATCGCAGACATGGACGCCCTTTCTCAAAAGGTTGAAAACTCGTTGGGCGGTCCTTTGACCTTGACCTGCCGACGGGATAAGACCACCTACCAGACCACCGTTACCCCCGTCTGGTCGGCGGAAGAGGATCGATTCTGCATCGGACTCTGGGTGCGTGACAGCACTGCAGGTATCGGCACCCTGACTTTTTATGATCCTGATTCGGGTATGTTTGGCGCATTGGGTCATCCCATCACGGATGTGGATACCGAAAAAAAGCTCCCCGTTGGTCAGGGCGAGGTCTTAAACTCCCGCGTTATTGGCGTGGAGAAGGGCAAACGTGGTGCACCGGGGGAACTGAAAGGGATTTTTACCACAGGTACCTTAAATGGCGAAGTCTTTTCCAACACCGATGTAGGCGTTTTTGGCGCGCTGGTGAGTGCTTCCGGCTTGCCCTCCGAGACGGTAGAGCCTGCAGGTCGCTCGGAGGTTCACGTAGGAGCGGCGGAGGTTCTTTGCAACGTGTCGGGTGAAAGGGTGGAGCGGTTTGCCATCCAGATAGAACGGGTCATGCACCAAAGCCGTAACGATTCAAAGAGCATGGTCATCCACATCACCGATGAACGGCTGCTGAATCAGACGGGAGGCATCGTTCAGGGCATGAGCGGTTCACCCATCCTGCAGGACGGAAAACTCATTGGTGCAGTGACCCATGTCCTGGTTAACGACCCCACAAGGGGTTACGGAGTTTTTATAGAAAACATGCTCTCGGAAGCAGGCAGTATCAGATAGCATAATACCCGTCTGTAGCCAGACGGGTATCTTTATAATAACATGGTTTTCTATTGAAAATTTGGTTTTGAACCGCTATAATGTAGATAGTGACTTTGCTGCAGAAAGGAAGAAAAACGTGATTTATTATGTTTCTACCAACGGAAACGACCTTCATAACGGCGCAAAAATGACGCCCTTTAGGACAATCAACCACGCTGCAGGCATTGCCGTTGCGGGGGACGTTGTTCGTGTGCACGGTGGTACATACAGAGAATGGGTCGATCCCAAAAACGGCGGTGTCCTATACGAAGCAGTCGAGGGCGAGCATCCGGTGATTAAAGGCTCGGAGATTGTAACCGACTGGGAGCCGATGGGGGATAATGTCTGGAAAAAACCCATTCCCAATTCGCTGTTCGGAGCGTGGAACCCCTTTGCCTTGACGGTAGAGGGAGACTGGCTGGTACTTCCTTCCGGCTACCAAGCCCATTTGGGGGATGTGTATCTTAACGGGGCATCCCTGTTTGAAGCAAAGTCCATGGCGGATTTGTATGACTTGACACCGAGAACAACCGGCTGCCAGAACACCGGAAACGCAGAGCCTGAATATATCCCTCATCCCGAGCAGACTCTTTATAAGTGGTATGCGGTTGTAACGGATGAAACCACTACCCTTTATTGCAACTTCGGAGCGTATGATCCCAATCGGGAAGAAATTGAAATCAACGTTCGTCCCTGTTGCTTTTACCCTAAGAATATCGGGGTCAACGATATTACTCTTCGCGGATTTGAAATTGCACAGGCGGCATGTCCGTGGACGCCGCCCACCGCAGACCAGATTGGTATGGTCGGGCCTCATTGGAGCCGCGGTTGGGTCATTGAAAACAACCACCTTCACGATGCCAAGTGTAGTGCTATAAGCCTTGGAAAAGACGACCGCACAGGCCACAACGAGAGTGCCCGTCACCACCCAAAAACAGGCCATCGCTATCAACTGGAAGCGGTATTTTCAGCATTGCAAATGGGTTGGAACAAAGAAAATGTCGGTTCTCACATTGTTCGGAATAACGTTATCCACGACTGCGGGCAGAACGGAATCGTCGGACATCTGGGATGCATTTTTTCGAGAATAGAACATAACCATATTTATAACATCGGTACCAAGCACGAGTTCTGGGGTCACGAGATTGCAGGAATCAAATTCCATACCCCTATTGATACCATAATCATCAACAACCATATTCATGACTGCACCTTGGGGATGTGGTTAGACTGGGAGGCGCAGGGGACACGGGTGACGAGAAATCTGCTTTATGGCAATTATCATGACCTGATGCTGGAGGTCAGCCACGGTCCCACTTTGATTGACCACAACCTCTTTTTGTCTCGCTACGCCTTGGACTATTTGGGTCAGGGGAGCGCTTTTGTCCATAACCTCTTTGGCGGAAAGCTGTGGAGTGCGCCTGTTTTAGACCGCACCACGCCCTATCACTTCCCGCACGCTACGGATGTGGCAGGGTGCAGTGAGGTGTATGGCGGCGATGACCGCTATTGCAATAACATTTTCATTGCCCAAAGGGCGGATGGGTTTGAGAACTTAAAAGAGTTTATCGAACGATATGACCAATATACCTCGGCAGAGGACTATGCAGAACAAACCGAGGCGTCCATTCTCGAAAAAGGCTATGTGGACCACAATGCCTTCACGGCGATTCCACAACCCGTCCGGTTTCAACATAATGCCTAT
>JAGAUM010000157.1 GCA_017620795.1 Clostridia bacterium | reverse complement strand
GAAAGGGCCTTGTTCATGGCAAGCAAGCAGCCTTCAAAGCCACTTCCTGTATAGCGAACAGAATAGTTATCCAAGGTTGCCTGTAACTGGCCGTTTTCACCCATTGCACCATGCAGTGCAACGAAGGTGATGTCTGCGCTTTTACACAGTTCCAATACCCCAGGCCCGATCAAATCGGTCTGCCCACCCAAGCTTTCGCGCAGGGCGTCCAAATCCGGCTCGCAAGCAGGGATTTCGTAATGATACTGGGTCTCGGTCCCACACTTAAAGGTAGCTTCTTCGGATGTTTTGATTCCACGATAGACATCCACCAAGGCAACTTCATGCCCACGACGGAGCAATGCATTGGCAATCAAGCTGCCCGAGGACAGGGAAATGTCCCGTTCGGGGCTATATCCGCCTGCTAAAACAACGATTTTCATTTTGTCATCATCCTTTGTTCCAATCTATGCGATTGATTTTAAAATCATACACCGAACTGCAACTTCAGCCATTCACGGCAAAGAGGTACCCACGTTGCAATATGGGGGTTGGCACCTTGGGTTGTGCCATCGTCGTTGGCGATGGACATACCGTGAGGGCCTTCGGGGTAGATGTGCAGCTCGAAGGGAATGTTTTGTTTGCGTAACGCCGATGCCATCATAAGAGTGTTCTCGGTGGGAACAACGGGGTCGGCAAAGGTGTGCCAGATGAATGCGGGTGGAGTCGCCTCACTGACCTGCAGTTCGGGCGAGACCAGCTTTCTCAAATCTTCAGGCAGTTCCTCACCAAGCAAATTCCACATACTGGGCATATGGGTAAAGGCTTCATCCGAGGTGATAACGGGATAGCAAAGCACCATGGCATTGGGCTTGTTCTGCTCTGCCTTGGCATTGGGAAGCTGTAAGAAATCCCGATTCCACAAGGTGCCAAAGGAAGCGCACAGATGTCCCCCTGCCGAAAAGCCGAGAATAGCAATCTTGTCCGCGTCTACCCGCCATTCTTCTGCGTGCTCACGAATGATGCACATGGCGCGGGACAGGTCTAATAAGGGCTGAGGATGACGGTTGGGGTTGATGCTATAACGCAGAATAAAGGTATGATATCCTGCCGCCGCAAACTGCATGGCAACGCACTCCTGCTCTCCCGTGCCAAAACAACCGTAGCCTCCGCCAGGAACAATTAAAATGGCAGGACGAGGACGGTCTTTGATAAATCCCTCGTCTAATATGTAGGTGCGTAAATCCGGTCTGAAATTGGGGTCTTTCCCCTCATAGTTCAGTCCTTCCCAAATGTCAATCGTCAGATTTTTCATGAGTTTCTTCCTCCAGTTCAGGATAAATCACAGGAACGTCCTTGTACTTTTTGCGATTCTTTAAAATCAAAATGACTGCTACAACAGCGGTCAGAATTGCTACCAACTGGGAGATGCGAATCGTGCCGAGCATCAGACTGTCGGTGCGCAGACCTTCAATCCATGCGCGACCAACACCATACCAAAGTACATACATTAAAAAGACTTCACCGTGAAAGCGCTTGCGCTTTTCATAGTTCCAAAGCAGGAAGAATCCTGCCAAGGTCCACAAAGATTCATACAAAAAAGTGGGGTGTGCCAACACACCGTTGACCGCCATCCGCCACGGAAGGTCGGTGGCGATGCCATACGCCTCACCATTGATAAAGTTCCCCCATCTGCCAATGCTCTGCCCTAAAATCAAGGCGATACAACCCATGTCAAAGAGATTTCCTACATTGAGTTTTTTCACTTTAGCATAGATATACGCCGTAGAAACTGCACCGATTACCGCTCCGTAGATGGCGATGCCACCTTCCCAGAGATAAAACACTTTTACAAGGTTGTCCCGATACAGTTCAAAGTTGAAAATGACATAATAGAGCCGCGCACAGATGACTGCGGCAGGGGTTGCAAACAGCGCTAAATCGTAAACATTATCAGGTGAAATGTGCTGGCGCTTACAACGCAGTAATGCCACACAAACCCCTGCAAACAGTGCCAAAGCAATAATCAACCCGTACCAGTAAATCGGGCGGTTGAACAGTTCAAAGGCAACAGGGTCAATGGCAATTGTTTTAATGCCAAGACCAGGGAAAGAAACCTCTGTCATGGTTAGTCCTCCTTCGGCCAGACAACAGACAAAGCCGAATTGTCCGCCGTGAATCTTGTCTTTAAGTAGTTTTTGATATCCTGTGCAGTAATGGCGTTTAACGCTGGCAGATAATCTACCATGTCCACCCCATCCAGGAAGAAACGGAGCTGTTGACCTGCCACATGGTCTACATGGTTAAAGAGCTTGACAAAAGCGCCGTAAGCGTTTTTCTTGACTCGTTGAACGTCCCGTTCGAACTCAGGCTCCTCGGGCAACATACTTGCCGCCTGAATGATGCGGTCCCGAACCAGTTTGGGGTCTTCGGTCTCACCGCCGATTAAAATGCAGAAATATGAAGAATGAGACATGCACTCGCCCATCAGAGGAGCAAAGATGTGTCCGTTTTCGTACAGGTCCTGATGGAGTTTTCCGCTTTCGCTGGTTAACAGATGCATGGACAGCACCGCACAAAGCCGTTGACGAAGCAGACCTTGAGGCGTGGCTTCAGGCGTGTCCTTGAAGCCCAACTGGAACAAAGGTAAAGAAACTGCCAGATGAGCATTTGCTTCATGGTTCAAAACCGTTTGAGGCTCTTTCGGGAAGGTTTCAGGGATAGCTGGCTTGGCATCGATGCGAATCATTTCGTCTACAATGTCGCCAACCTTTTTTGGATCTACATCCCCTGCAACCACCAGAGCCATGTTTCCAGGATGATAAAAAGACTCATGGCAGCGATAAAGCAGTTCGGGAGTGATTTGAGCAATGCTTTCCACCGTTCCTGCGATATCGATGCGGACAGGATGCTGATGATACAATGCCTGTAAGCAGTTGAAATAAGCAACCCAATCAGGATCATCGTCATACATACGAATTTCCTGACCGATAATCCCCTGTTCCT
>JAGAUM010000156.1 GCA_017620795.1 Clostridia bacterium | reverse complement strand
CCGCCCCTCAAGCTTTAAACCAGATTGCACGCAGTGCTGACGGCGGTATGCGTGATGCGCTGAGCTTGCTAGACGGTTGTCTAGCAGTGGGTGGCAAGGACCTGACCAGTGAAGTGGTTCGTCAGGTACTGGGCACGGTGGGTGAGTCCTTTTTGATTCAGCTGACTGATGCGCTGATGAACGGACAAACGGCGGAGGCACTGAATATGACCGCCGTGGAATACGCCCGTGGCGCCGATTTGTTCTTATTATATGAAAGCTTGCTCCGTCACGCCTGTGACCTGCTCTTGTTTGCATCGGGCGCAGAGCCGGATGAGCTGACCGCTTTGGATGAGGAGTTGTGCCACACCTTAAAGGCCCAGGCACAGAAGTATCCCCAAGAGCGGTTGGTACGCATGATTCACCTGATTACCCAAACCTTGAGTGAGGCACGGCAGTCCAAAGCGGCAAAGGTGCTCTTTAACGCTATGCTGGTGCGCCTGTCCCGTCCCGAAATGACCCCCGATCTGGCTTCGGTATTAGACCGTATTGCGCGGTTGGAACAGGGACGGCCTGCTCCCGTGACGGTTTCGGCGCCCGTCCCAGAAACGATGGAAGAACCGACACCAGAACCGCAACCGGAGGTGAAAGAAACGCCATCTTCTGTTCCCGAGACGGCACCGACGGCAGACATCTCCAACGACTGGGCGGATATTCTGCACGATGTAAAGGAACGGGTGGGGAGCGGACCGATGCTTTCCTTCTTAAAGAATGCAGAAGCGCAGGTTCATAACGATGGCTTGTACTTGGTCATGGACAGTGAAAACGAGTGTGAAATGATGCGGATGATGTCTGCACAGTTGGAAAAGGTGGCTCAGTCCGTGGCACATGTAACAGGAAAACAGATGCGGATTCGTGTGGTCAGCAGAAACCAGTTCCACGAGGAGATTGCCGTGGACGAGGGGTCGATGGAAACCCTGCTGGGTCGGCTGAGCGATGAAGCGTTTTCGGATATCGTAACGATTGAAAGTGAGGAATAAACAATGGCAAAAGGAAGATTTCCCATGGGCAACATGGGCGGAATGGGCAACCTCAACAACATGATGAAGCAAGCCCAGAAGATGCAGGAAGAAATGCAAAAGACCCAAGAAGCGTTGGCGGATAAGACGGTAGAAGCTTCGGTTGGTGGCGGCGCAGTGACTGTGTCCATGAACGGACACAAGCAGTTACTGTCGGTCAATATCAGCCCCGATGTGGTTGACCCCGATGATGTAGAGATGCTACAGGATTTGATTCTTTCCGCCGTGAACGAAGCCATGCGCAAGGCAGAGGAGTTGGCGGCGCAGGATTTGGGTAAGATTACCGGCGGACTGAATATCCCCGGTTTGTTCTAATCATTATGGGGTACTTCGCACCGCCTTTGGCGCGGTTGATTGATGCTTTTGAAAAGCTTCCCGGCATCGGACATAAGACGGCGCAACGGTTGGCGTTTCATGTGTTGAACGCTTCCAAAGAAGAGGCCCAGAACTTTGCCGAAGCCTTGGTGGAAGCCAAGGAGAAAATCCACTACTGCTCGGTCTGTCAGAACCTGACCGATGCCGAGGTCTGTGAGATTTGTTCCTCCACCAAACGGGACCGCACGGTCATTTGCGTGGTGGAGAGTGTACGGGACCTTTTGGCGATGGAGCGGACCCATGAGTATCGGGGGATGTACCATGTCTTACACGGTGCCCTGTCACCTTTGGACGGCATCGGCCCCGACGACCTGAAAATCAAAGAGCTTCTCTATCGGTTAAGCAAAGAACCTGTAGAAGAACTGATTATGGCGACCAACTCCAACGTGGAGGGGGAAGCCACTGCCATGTACCTGTGCAAGCTGGTTCAGCCCTTTAATATCAAGGTGACCAAGATTGCACACGGCATCCCCGTCGGCGGCGATTTAGAATACGCAGACGAGATGACTTTGGCTATGGCGCTGGAAGGAAGACGAGAGATGTAAGACCGCAGCATTGCGGTCTTTTTCTTTTGGTTGGGTCAAATACGTGAATAATGATGAAAATAGTGCGGTTTAAAATGATTGACTTTTAAGGGTGAATATATTACAATAAAAGCGTATCTTTGGAGAGACAAAAGGAGGAAATGATTATGAGAAAAGTGCTGGTGTGGGCATTGTGTGTTGCCATGCTTTTGACGGTTCTGCCGTTAAACGTATTTGCAGCCGCTTTCCCTCAGGAAGTGTACATTGTAAACTATTACAGTGACGCCTCTATGAAAGAAAACAACATCATTACGCTGTCGGCAGGCTCGGGAGCGACTTATGCTTCCGGAGACACGGCGGCATTAAAGGTGGTAGACGAAAAGTCGGGCAAGTTTGAGGTGGCCAAAGAAACCTTCGGCGGTAACGGCTACAGCCCGAAAGCAGTTACGGTTACTGCAAGCAACGGTGCAACCACCAAGGTCTATATCACCGCAACCAACTACAGTCCTGAACGGGCACTGTATACCTTCGACCGTATGTCGATGGACTTAAAAGGCGGTGCCTGGAGCGTATTGGACGGCAACAAAGCCTTAAATATTGCAATGTATGCCAAGACCAAGACTTCGTTTTGCTACCGCTTTGGCGAAGGGAAAGCATACTATTCTTTAGATAATAACGGCATTGGCGTTAAGGCAGGTGGCAAGACCGTTCTGCGCTTCATCGCTCCCCGCGAGGGTGAGGCGATTCTGCCTGCAACCAAGATGGGTACTCCCACCAGCGGCGCCAAGATGAGTATTTTACAGAACGGCAAGATGGTTTACCCCACCTCGGGTCAGCCCGAAGCCAAGACCTCTTATGAAGAAGTCAGCCTGACCCTGAAAAAAGGCGACAAGATTGACTTCGTCTTAAACGGCGGCGACGCTGCAGGCACCCAGACCTGGAAACCGTCAGTCCGTTATGTCCGCCCCCGTCTGAACCCCAACCCCTTGGGATTGACGACAGACACGAAGCATGCAGTTGTAGAGGTCGCAGCAGAAACCACCACTTCCGAAGTGGACACGCTGCAGCTGGCACAGACGCTGGGTCAGGCAGAAATCACGGTCAGCGGTGCAACTTCAGGAAGCGGTACTGCTTTGGCAGACGCCACCAATTACCAGGATGTAGGTCAGGACGTGGTCTTTGACAAAGTCAACGGCAAGATCGTTGCAACCTTCAATGAAAAGTATAAGGGCGGACGCGCACTGGATGCTTTGCAGTTGGCGCTGTATGCCCATCAGGGAACAGGCTCGCAGTATAACGTAGAGCTGTTCTATACCACCACGGCAAACAAGACCAAGGAAGTTCACTTTGCTTCCTTCTATGAAGATGTCCTTCGTGGCCGTGCCGTAACCATGTACCCTGTTTTGCAGGTGCAGAACGCTTCGGCAAAAGTGAAAGACGTTTATCAGATTATTATTTATATCAACGGCGAAGAAGCAAACACCAAGATTACGGCCGCAGAGCTGGATGTCACGATGAAAGATGACGGTGCAGACATGACCACCGCCCGCACCACCATAAAAGAAACCATCCGCTTTGCTTCCCTCTATGGCAACAACGCCCTCTTCCAAAGAGACAAAGACCTGACCGTTTGGGGCTTTGGTGGCAAGAAGCAGGTCAAGGTTCAACTCTTAAAGGGCGAGACCGAGGTTTCTTCCGCAGTCGCAACAGTCAAGGACGGCAAGTGGGAGGTTACCTTACCGCCTGTTGCCGGTAGCCATGACCAGTATACTCTGCGCGCCACCGATGTGGATGCTGCACAAAACAGGGCCGAGTCCACCAACATCTTATTTGGTGATGTTTGGTTACTGGGTGGCCAGTCCAATATGTGCGTTTCGGTTGCCGAGTCGGATACAGCCCGTGAAGCAATCGACAATGCCAAGGATGATGGTATCCGTTACTATGACCAGGCCCATTATGCGGCACGGTTCCCTGCAGAGGAATCGGTCGACGGCAAGTGGTCGGTTGCAGTGGGTTCCGAGGTTCGTTATTACTCTGCTGCAGGCTACTACTTTGCCAAGGCACTTTATGAAAAGCTGGACAAGAAAGTGCCCATCGGTCTGATGCACGCTTCCAACGGTTCTACCTCGGCAGAGTCCTGGATGCCCGAATCGATTCTCAATAACAACCCTGCTTATAAAAAGTGGAACGAGTTTAACATTCCTTTCACCGAATATACGCTGGATTACTATGACCGTCGCCCTGTCGGTCCTTACAATGCAATGCTCTACCCCCTGTCGAAATTGCATGTGACAGGCGCGCTGTGGTATCAGGGCAATACCAACGGCCGTCGGGATGTTACCATCTATAGTGACTTGATGGCAGACATGATTGCCCACTGGCGTGAACTGTTTAGAAACCCGAACATGCCCTTCTTTACCGTCCAGTTAGAGGGTGTGTCCAGTACCTATCATCCTGAAGTCCGTGAGCAACAGATGGTGACCATGATGACCGTGGAAAACTCGGGCATGGCAACCGCTATTGATGTGGGCGAGCGGAATAATGTTCATCCCAAGTACAAGAAGCCTGTGGGCGAGCGCTTAGCAGCTCTTGCTTATGCCAAGACCTACGGCTTTGGTGGCGAGTACTGCGGTCCTTTATGGAAGTCGGTCACCAAAGAGGGCAGTGACATCGTTGTCTCCTTTACTCATGCCAACGGCTTGAAGCTAAAAGAAGGCAACCAGGTAACCCATGTGGAAATCAGCACCGACGGCAGCAACTTCACCGAAGCGACAGCGGTAGTTGAAGGCAACACCATCCGTGTTAAGAACGTGGGCGACGCTACTTGGGTACGCTACGCATGGATTGACTTCCCTGAACCTGCGCTGAACCTTTATAATGGTGAAGACTTCCCTGCATTCCCCTTTAAGGCGCAGGTGGGTATGACCAATCAGGGAGAAGCCCCCTACACTGCTCCTGCTATTGCATTGCCGGGCGAATCGGCTCCCGTTGTAAAACCCACCGTTTCTTTTGCGGACGTGGAAAATCACTGGGGCAAGCCTTACATCCTGCCCTTGGCAGAACAGGGCATCATCAAGGGTAAGAGTGAAGGAATCTTCGATCCCGACGGTCAGATTACCCGTGCAGAGTTCCTGACCCTGGCACTGAAGGTCGCAGGCATCACCGCCAGCGGTTCGGCTTCTTACCCCGATGTGGGGGCGGATACCTGGTTTGCCGCAACGGTGGCAACCGCCAAGGAGAAGGGCTTGATTGACCCCAACATGACCTTGGATGGAAACTTCTACCCCGACCAGAACATCACCCGTGAGGAAATGACCTCGGTCATTGTTAAGCTGTATGAGTCGGTTAAGGGCGCAACGGCAGACGGAGACGTTTCCCGATTCAGCGATGCGGCAACCTTCTCGGCTTGGGCAAGCGCCTCGGTTGGTAAGGCAGTAGCGCTGGGCGTGGTAACAGGTAACCCGGACGGCACCTTCAATGCTCGTGGCAACGCCACCCGCGCAGAAGCAGCAGTCATCTTCTCTCGGTTACAAAAATTACTGTAAGTAAAAAGCCTCTCATACGAGAGGCTTTTTTATTGCATACTTTTGGCTAAACGGAGCAGGTAGTTGCACCGCTCGCGGGCGGTTTTTAAGCGATAAGTGCATAAATCAACGGTGTCGGATGTGGACATTTCAAAATCCTGTTCGGCATAAAGAAGCTCGCGCTTGGCTTCTTCCAAATGGGCAAGCAGGGCGGATCTTTCGGTGTTTTCTTTTGGAGCGGGTTGTCCCAAGAACCATTTTAAAAGGGTTTGTTTCATACGATTGCCTCCTTCTTCTAACAGTATAGGCAAAGGACTGGCAGAATATTCCGCCCTTGGCAGGAATACTTTAGAATAAGGAGGGTTGACGATGGAGTCTATGGGAAGTGCAGTCATCTATTTATTAGGGATTGGTGGAGGATTAATGCTTTTGATTTTGTTGCGAAAGCCCCTTTCTTTCCTTTTAAAAGTAGTTTTACGAGGTGTCTTGGGGCTGGGCGTTTTGGCAGCCTTTAAT
>JAGAUM010000155.1 GCA_017620795.1 Clostridia bacterium | reverse complement strand
TTGAAAATGTCAGGAATGGTGCATTCGGTGTTTTTCTCAACCAAGGCATCAGAATCGAAGAATTCCCGTCCTGTTTTTTGTGCCAACAACTTGCCAATGGTAGTTTTTCCGCAGCCTGGCATCCCGATGAGAATAAGGTTTTGCATCTTGAACTTCATTTCAGCCAAGACTCGTTCGATTTCGGTATCGGCAATCTTTCTTTCGATGAACAGTTCGGCACTTTCCTTTGCTTGTGCGACTAACATTGAAAGACCATTGATGAAGGGAATGCCAAGCTCTTCTGCTTGTATTAAAAGAGCGGTTTTTGCCGGATTATAGATTAAATCCAAGACTCCAATCAATTTCGGAAAAAGCTTTAAACTCAATGGTGCGTTTCCGTTATTCGGGTACATTCCAACAGGGGTTGTGTTGACAATGACATCTGCATCAGCGTGGCGTTCTAAATTCTCGTAGTTATCATCGCCGGAACGGGATATTACTACTACCTGTGCGCCCAGGTCTTTTAAAACAACCTGAACAGTCAGAGAAGCTCCGCCACTGCCAAGGACCAACACTTTTTTCGACTTAACAGGAATACCACTTTTTTGAAGCATGTAAGAAAAACCGAAGTAGTCTGTGTTGTGCCCGTATAAACGACCGTTATTCATGCGGATGATAGTGTTTACATTTTGAAGCTTTTGAGCAGTTTCGGAAAGTTCGTCACACGCCTCAAAAGCGTTCTTTTTATATGGAATGGTTACATTTAAGCCGTTAAGATCATTGTCGGACAAAAATGCCTTCACTTCTTCAGGCTCTTTCTCGTAGAGCTTGTATTCGTAATTACAAAGAGCCTCATGGATTTGCGGAGAATAGCTGTGGGTAAGCTTTCTTCCCAATAAGCCAAATCGTTTCATCACTTGCCTCAAACACTTTCGGAATAGCTACCGAAATAGCGAAAATCCTCACTCAGTTTATCCAGTTCACAGATCAGCTGAACGAACTCATCGGAGTAGACCGAGGTTTCTAAATCGAAATAGAAGATGAACTCAAAATCGCGGTTCGGCATCGGACGACTTTCCAGCTTAATTAAGTTGATGCCGATGGAATAAATGCGAGCCAATACGCGGTATAAAGAACCAGGCTTGTGGGGGAGGGTCAACATAATACTGGTTTTATCAGCACCGGGATAGATTTCAAGGTTCTTTGAAATACAGATAAAACGGGTGTAGTTGTTGTCGTTGTTCTGAATCGAGTCATAAAGAGACTTTAAACCGTAGAGCTGCGCGCAGTATCTAGAACTGATTGCTGCGACATCGTTACGGTCGGATTCGGCAACCATCTTTGCGGCAACGGCAGTATTTTCACATGTAGTAATTTTAACGCTTTTGTCCAAAGAAGCCAAGAAATTAGAACATTGGGTCAACGCCTGCTCATGGGAGACAATCTCTTTAACATCGGACAAAGATACACCATCCTTGACAAAAAGAGTGTGGTCTACTTTGATTCTAGTGCTACGTGCAATGTAGAAATTGTGTTTTGCCATCAGGTCATAAACGTCTTTAACAGAACCGGCAGTACTGTTTTCAATCGGCAAAACACCATATTTACAGAGGCCTTTTTCGATGGCAGAAAAAACCTTGTCAAAGGTGTCGAAATACATGATATTGGTGCTACCGAACATTTTATCGCACGCAATTTGCGAATAGGAACCATCTAAACCTTGGCAGGCTACCATGGCATTTTTAGGGAAGGCGGTGTTGCTGGATTCTGCAATCGCCTGTTCTATAGCAGCGTGCAAGGCGTTCTTTTCATCGATTTGCTTTTCCTGATACGAGCGGCTCAGCTCGAATAAAAGGGAATAGAGTGCAGTGGTGTAAGCCTCAAATTCCTTATTTACCTTGCTCTGTACATCGGCAAGCTTAGACCGTTCGCGCGCAGAATCTAAAACAGCGAGATTGTTTTCTTTTTTGTATTTTGCAATCTCTCCTGCAATCTCCATGCGTTCCTGAAAGAGGCGGACTAAATCATCATCAATATGATTGATTTTTTCACGATATGCATCCAAAGATTTGTTTTCCATTTTAACCACTCCTATTAAGCGTATTTTTTGTATTCCAAATAAAGATCCATAATTGCTAAAGCAGTTGCTGCCTCTAAAACGGGTACAGCCCGTTGTACGATGCAGGGATCATGCCGACCTTTGATCTCCAGCGGGACAACCTTTCCTTGGGAAAGGGAGACACTTTGCTGTTCTTTTGCAATGGAAGGTGTGGGTTTGATTGCTACGCGGAATACGATGGGCATTCCATTACTGATTCCGCCTAACATGCCTCCGCTATGGTTGGTTTCGGTTCGGACAGCGCCGTTATCATCAATATAAAATGAATCGTTATTTTCACTTCCAAGAAGGGAGGCGGAGGCGAAACCATTTCCGAACTCGATTCCCCGAATGGCGGGAATGCCAAAAACAGCCGAGGAAATCGTTCCTTCCAATCGGTCGAAAATCGGTTCACCGACTCCTACAGGAAGCCCGAAGACGACACACTCAACGATGCCACCGACTGAATCACCATCTTTAGCAGCTGAAAGGATTGCTTCTTGCATTTTGCCTTTGATTTGATCATCACAGACGGGGAAGTCTTTTTTCTGAACCTCTTTGAGCAAATCAGGGGTGTATTTGATTTCGTCTGCTTTGACCTGGTGAATCTGTTTGATATGGGCAAAAATCCGGACTCCCTCTTGGTTCAGATACTGAGCACAAATGCCACCTGCAACACATAACGGGGCAGTTAGTCGACCCGAAAAGTGTCCGCCGCCTGCGACATCTTGGAACCCTTTGTACTTCATTTATGCACTGAAATCCGCATGGGAAGGACGAGGGATGTCTTTTAGTTGCTCATAATCAGCAGAACGAGTATCGTTATTCTGAATAACTGCCATCAATGGAGCACCACAGGTTACTCCATTGACAAGACCGGATAAAAATTCGGGGCGATCAGCTTCTTTTCGTTTGGTCGAAAAAGCATTTTGTCCAGGAGCACGGCGGTTTAAAAACGCCTGCAAAGCTTCCGTATCCAAATGGAATCCAGCAGGAAACCCGTCGATAATGACACCCATTCCTTTAGAGTGGGATTGCCCTGCGATGGATATTTTGATGTTTTTGTCGAAGGTACTACTCATTCGTATCACTCCTTACAATCAAACCGCCCAAGCTTTTAAAATGTTCCCAAAACTTAGGGTAGGATTTATTGACAGCTTGCGCATCTGTAATAACAACGGGATATTTACAAACAGTTGCTGCAATTGCTGCCGCCATTGCGATGCGATGGTCATTATGAGAAGAAACTGTTGCACCACCTTGTAATTGATTACCGCCTTGAATAATCAGTCCGTCGGATGTTTCTTCTATGGTTGCACCGAGTGTGCGAAGCATCTCGGTGACTGTTGCTAAACGGTCACTTTCTTTAATGCGTAGCCGTTCAGCGTGTGTAATGGTTGTTGTGCCATTTGCATTGGCAGCACAGACTGCTAAAATTGGTACCAAATCGGGGATTTGTTCCGCATCGATAGTAATCCCTTTTAATGACTTTGGAGCAACCGTTGTTGAATCTTTGTTGCAGCTTACATCTGCTCCGAATTGGCTTAGTATTTTTGTTATAGCACGATCACCTTGCAATGATTCGGGGTTTAATGCAGTACAAGTGGTCTCTTTTGCCAAAGCGCCCGCGGTAAGCCAAAACGCTGCGTTGGACCAATCACCTTCGGCAACAATATCGGATGAAAGCGCCCGTTGGTTTCCTTGAACGGAAAAGACCTGACCGACTTGCTCGATTTTAATTCCGAATAGTTCGAGCGCGTCCAAAGTCATATCGATATAGTTTTTTGACTCGAGCTTTCCCGTTACGGTTAAAGTGCTGTTTCCGTCTAGAAAAGGGAGTGCAAATAAAAGTCCGCTGATGAATTGTGATGAGACGTTTCCAGGCAGTGTATAGTCGCCTGGAGAAAGCTTACCGCTGCATTGGATTACATCTTCCTTGGACTTTTTAAGGCTCATTCCGTGTTTTTCCAGCTCTTCCCATAGCGGAGAGAGCGGGCGTTCTGGGAGCCGGCCATGAAGGGTGATACTGATATCTTTACCTAATGCTCCGATGACGGGAAGTAAAAAGCGGAGGGTTGATCCGCTTTCGCCACAATCCATAGCGGGTGATGTGCCAGCAGATGAAAAAGGAACTACGACATAACCGGAAGCAGTTCTTTTTATGTTTGCTCCCAAAGAATTGAGTGAACGAACGGTAGCCTCGATATCTGCGGAGGTTTCGGTACAACCGATATGAACTTGTCTGTTTCCCCAAGCGGCTACAATTAAAAGACGGTGAACATGAGACTTTGATTCAATCATCCTTATTGAACCACCAAGGGGCTTTGGTGTTATTGTTACGTTCATATTAGTCTCCTATTTGAACCACGGATTTAGAAATGTTTTGATGTCAGCTATATTTATTGCATGCAAAACGCATTTACCGACGGATTCGGGAACTACAAAAGTGAGTTTTTTGCCATCCCTTTTCTTGTCTGACAACATGATGTCAACAAGCTCATCTAAAGCATAATCGGTAGTGATGGGAAGATTGAAGCTTTTTAGAATCCGATTAATAGATTTTACAGTTTCTGAGTTGCAGAACCCCGCGTTTTCTGAGCAGGTAGCAATAATGCTTAAACCAATGGAGACAGCCTTTCCATGAGAAAGCGTAAAAGCGCTACGATGCTCGATTGCGTGACCGACAGTATGGCCGAGATTTAAAAATTTACGTGGGCCACTTTCGAATTCGTCGCGGTTTACGATATCACGCTTCATAGAAACACATTCGGCAATAACCATTTCTCTGTCAAAATCTAATAAGTTTTGTTCAAGATGATTAAACAGAGAAGGACTATTCAAAACTGCATATTTGATTACTTCGGCGCAGCCGTCAGCGAAGACTTCTTTGGAAAGTGTGTTGAGCGTCAAATAGTCGCAAAGAACTAGTTGGGGCTGATAAAAAGCACCTGCGAGGTTTTTTCCAGCGGTTAAGTCAATCGCAGTTTTTCCGCCAACAGAGGAGTCGACCATTGCTAAAAGCGTTGTGGGAATTTGTATAAATCCAATACCGCGGAGATAACTTGCTGCAACAAAGCCTGTCAAATCACCGACAACGCCACCGCCAAGAGCGATTACAGTGTCGGTTCGGGTCATTTGATGTTCCGCTAAAAAGTTTAGAATGGCGAGGAAGTTCTCTCCGCTTTTGGAAGCTTCACCACTGGGGATAATATAATGAATGGTCTCGATTCCAGTGCTGTTCAGCGAATTTTCAACGGTACTGAGATAAAGAGGGGCAACGGTATCATCGGTAATGATAGCAGCACGTTTATTAGGACAAAAAGGCGAACAGTATTCACCCGTCTTTTCTAAAAGACCTGCATCAATAACAATATCATAATTTCGGCTGGCATTTACCTGAATTGTTTTCATCCGTCAACTTCTCCTTTGATTCTACGTCCTTCGTCTAAAAGGTGCCAAAGTTGTTCTGAATCACCGTTTTGGATGGCATCGCGGTATTCTGAAAGGCGAAGGATTAAACTGTTTAATTCGTTTAAAAGATTGTCGCTGTTTTCCATGAACAACTGTGTCCACATGGTGGGATTTAGCCAAGCAACACGTGTGAGGTCTTTGTAGCTTCCTGCAGAAAAACCGTTGTGAAGCTTTGCCTCCGGACTTTTAATATACGCATTTGAGACGATGTGGGCTAACTGTGAGGTGAAGGCAATCATCTGGTCATGCTTTTCTGCTGTGGTCACGGAAATGGAACGAAACCGAAGGGGGGATAGCAACGATTTGATGCGGTCTAATAATTTCATGTCATCAAAAACAGGAGGTACAATGACCATTGGAGCACCATAGAACAAATCAACACGACTGAACTTAAAACCAGAATACTGTGTTCCTGCCATGGGGTGTCCTCCCACGAATGTGAAACCATGAGATTTTGCAATCTCAAAGCACGCATCGCACACAACTCGTTTTGTGCCACAACAGTCAATAACCATTGCATCTTTTCGGATATAGGATGCGTTTTCTCTTAAATAATCTACGGCGGCTTGTGGATAAACACAGAGGAGAAGCAAGTCGCATTCCGATAAGTTGTCTTTTGTCAAAGTATAATCGGTCACTCCGTCTAATGTAGAGTAATCAAGCATAATTAAATCGGTATCAAAACAGTACAGGGTATGGTTTTCGGCTTTATAGGCTTTTGCAACAGAACCGCCAATCAGACCCAATCCGACAACTCCAACATTCATGGGAATCTACCTTTCTTAGATTACTTTACGGATTTGTGCTACCCGTGCATTAACATCGGCGAATTCTTCGGGGGTTAGCGACTGGGCGCCATCACAGAGTGCATGGGCAGGGTCGTTATGGACTTCAATCATCAGTCCGTCAGCGCCTGCGGCGGTTGCAGCCATTGCCATGGGACGAACTAACTTGGATTTTCCTGTTGCATGGCTGGGGTCGGCAATGACAGGAAGGTGGGTCAATTCATGGAGTAATGGAATGGCAGAGACGTCCATGGTGTTTCTGGTGTAGGTTTCGTAGGTGCGTATGCCACGCTCGCAGAGGATGATGTTGCTGTTTCCTTCGGACATGATGTACTCAGCACTCATCAGAAATTCTTTTAACGTGTTTGCAAGTCCACGCTTTAAAAGAATGACCTTATTGGTCTTGCCAAGTTCTTTTAAAGGTCAAAGTTTTGCATATTTCTTG
>JAGAUM010000154.1 GCA_017620795.1 Clostridia bacterium | reverse complement strand
TCGAAAGTGTGAAAAACGGCACCAACACCCCCATCGATGCTTATGACACCTTGGCACTGATGGCAATTGCTCCGTTGTCCGAGGCGTCCATTGCTCAGGGTGGCGCACCGGTTCAGGTTCCCGACTTTACCCGTGGTAAGTGGATGCACCGTGAACCGGTTGTGAAGAGCAAGTACTGCTTAGACGAAGTGATAGTTGACGAGTCGGTCAAAATCTTTGACGAAGACGAATAAAAAGAGGGTTTTTAACCCTCTTTTTTGTTTGACAAAAGAACTCTCGGGGGATATAATGGAGAAAAACGATGATGAGGTGACAAAATGATTCATTCTTTTTTGATGATTGGTCAATCCAATATGGCAGGGCGAGGCAATCCTTCAGAGGTAGAGCCCATCAAAAACCCTGCAATCAAAGTGCTGCGCAACGGGCTTTGGCAGCTGATGATTCATAGTTATCCTGTTAACCCCGACCGCACCTTTTCGGGTGTCTGCCCTGCAGAAAGCTTCGCAGACGCATATCAAAAAGACCACGGTGTTGAGGTTGGCTTGATTCCCTGTGCTGACGGCGGTACCTGTCTGGACCAGTGGCAGGAAGGGTCGTTGCTCTATGACCATGCGGTCTATATGGGAAAGCTGGCACAGCGCACCTCTACCATTGCAGGGGTTCTTTGGCATCAGGGAGAAGGGGACTGCCATGACCACATGGTTGCACCTTACGAGGAAAAGTTCTTAAAGATGATGACGGCACTGCGCCGTGATCTTGATTTGTACGATGTGCCCTTCTTGGTCGGTGGCTTGGGTGATTTCTTGGCGAACTATACTTATACCCCTGGCCCCAACTGCCAGAAAAACTACCGCACGATAAACGAGGCTTTAAAGCGTATCGGCACTCAGCCTATGACGGGGTTCGTTTCGGCAGAGGGCTTGACCTCCAACCCCGATTTGTTGCACTTTAATGCCGCTTCTCAACGGGAGTTTGGCTTGCGTTATTACGAGGTGTTTAAGACCTTGGAAAACAAAGACAAGGTCTTTGAAGAAAAACCGGAGAACGGAATCCGTTCCCATATGGAGTCGTTATAATCAAAAGGAGTCTGGCGTATGGGAAAGTTTGACGGTGTACTGATTTGTACAGATCTGGACGGCACGCTGCTGAAAAATGATAAAACCATCTCTCAGGAGAATTTAAACGCAATTGAGCATTTCAAAAACGAGGGTGGGTACTTCACCTTCATTACAGGAAGAATGCCCTTTTTCGTCTCGTATGTTTTAAACACGATAAAGCCTAACGTACCGTTTGGATGCGTTAACGGTGCAGGACTTTACGATGAAGCGAAAGGGGACTATGTCTGGAAGGCGACTATGCCTGACACTGTTTTGGAACTGGTAGAACTGATTGATCGTCATTTCCCTGATGTGGGAATTCAGGTCAATACGTTTTATAAGACCTATTTCTGCAAAGAGAATCAGGTCATGAAAAACTTCAGAGCGGTGACGGGTCTGGAAAATTTGGTTTGCCATTACCGTGATGTAAAAGAGCCGATTGCGAAAATTCTTTTCGGTAGTGAATCGGATGCGGAAATCAAACAGATAGAACGCTTGCTGAAATCCCATCCGTTAGCAGACGGCTTTGACTTTATCCGTTCGGAAGAGACCCTGTATGAAATCTTACCTAAAGGAATCGGTAAGGGAACTGCCATTACAAAGCTTTGCGAGCATTTGCAACTGGACATTAAAAAGTCGATTGCAATCGGTGATTACAATAACGATATTTCCATGTTTCGTGCGGCAGGAGTCGGCATTGCCGTGTCCAACGCCTGTCAAGAGGCTTTGGATGCCGCAGACTTCATCACCGTAAGCAATGAAGAACATGCTATTGCAAAGGTGATTTCAGATTTGGAACAGAAATTTTGACATAAGAGGTGTTTGTAGTGAGTAAGTGTTATTTGAAGCCCAAGCTGTTCTCGGTTATGAAAAGCTATACCCGTGAACAGCTGGTCAAGGACATCATCGCAGGTATCGTGGTTGCAATCATCGCCCTGCCTCTGTCGATTGCCTTGGCATTGGCATCGGGTGTTACGCCGGAGTGTGGCATTTATACTGCCATTGCGGCAGGCTTTGTCTGTGCCTTTTTAGGCGGTAGCCGCATCCAGATTGCAGGACCGACGGCGGCATTTGCGGCAATTGTCGCAGGAGTCGTGGCGACTCAAGGCATGGACGGACTGTTTTTGGCGACGGTCATGGCAGGTATCTTGCTGATTCTGATGGGCATCTTCAAACTGGGCGGATTGATTAAATTCATCCCCTATACCATCACCACAGGCTTTACTGCAGGTATTGCAGTGACTATTTTAATCGGCCAGATCAAAGATTTTTTGGGCCTTACCTATGCCGACGGTGTAAAGCCAATCGAGACCATGGAAAAGGTCTTGGCAAATATCGAATCCATTTCCACTTTTAGTTGGCAAGCGCTGGTGGTAGGCTTGGTCTGCCTTGCTATTCTAATTTTTTACCCCAAGGTAGAAAAACGAATTCCACCCTCTTTGATTGCTGTTGTGGCAGGTGTCCTGATGGTTAAATTCATCCCCGGTATGGACGCAGGGGTTTTTACCATCGGTGATTTGTACGATGTTCCTCAAGGCCTCCCGAAGCTGGACTTTTCGGGTATGGACTTCAGCTTCGCTAAAATCACTGCCGTCTTCCCTGACGCAGTAACCATCGCGATTTTAGCCGCTATTGAGTCACTGCTTTCCTGCGTAGTTGCAGACAGTATGGTCAACTCCAAGCACAATCCCAACGCAGAACTGGTCGCACAGGGTGCAGGCAACATTGCCTCGGTGCTCTTTGGCGGAATCCCTGCCACGGGCGCTATTGCCCGTACCGCCGCCAACGCAAAAAACGGCGGACGTACCCCCATTGCAGGCATGGTTCACGCAGTGGTGTTGTTATTGGTACTGCTCTTTTTAATGCCCTATGCAGAATGGATTCCCATGCCCACCATTGCGGCAATCCTCTTTATGGTTGCTTATAACATGAGCGAGTGGAAGAAATTCGTCTCGGTCATTAAGTCAGCTCCCAAAAGCGATATTTTGGTCATGGTGGTGACCTTCGTGCTGACCATCGTGTTCGACTTGGTCGTTGCCATCGAAGTCGGCATGATTCTGGCGGCAATGCTCTTCTTAAAGCGCATGAGCGAGGAGACCCGTGTCTCTGGCTGGAAGTATGTTGAAGATGAGAACGATGCAGACAGTCTGGACCTGAAAGTGGTTCCGAAAAACGTCCGTGTTTATGAAATCACAAGCCCCATGTTCTTTGGCGCTGCAGATAAGATTTTGGACATCCGTTTAAAGGACTTCACTCACTGTCTGGTCTTGAGAATGCGTGGTGTTCCAGCTCTGGACGCTACTGCTATGAACGCTCTGGAGCAGTTACATAAAAAGTGTCGTGCACAGAACGTTGCACTGGTTTTATCCCATGTCAACGAACAACCCCTTGACGTTATGAAAAAGTCAGGCTTTTATGATGCGGTGGGCGCTGAAAACTTCTGCCCCCATATTGACGACGCACTGGTTGTTGCTTCGAAATATTAAAAAAGAGCCCTCATAAGAGGTGCGTTCTTAAGGACAGTTTAAACCCCGAAACAAAATTCTGTTTCGGGGTTTATTGTATAAGGTATTAGGAGTATCCTAAAATCGTGGAAT
>JAGAUM010000021.1 GCA_017620795.1 Clostridia bacterium | reverse complement strand
TGGGCCATTTCCTCTAAAAACGGCTCTGCGGCAGGAGACAAAAGAGCCTTGAAATCTTCTATAGAGCAGGCGTCATGCTCCAAAGCAGTGCGAACTTCTTTTTCGGTATAACGGTTGTAGTCATAGGTGTCAATTTGCGAAAGGACCTGCTTACAGATGTCCGATTGAATCTGTTCCATTTCGGGCAGATATGCCATATGATCCCTACGACTTTCGGGGTCCGTTTCCAAGCGGTGTTTTTCTGCCAACGCCTTGGAGGACAGATGCTTCGAATCGACAAAAAATCGATTTTCCATGTTGTTTCCTCCTCAATCCCGTAAAAATCCGGTCAGAGGGTCGGAAGCAGAAGCACCGCGGGTCAGTACTCGCCCCAAACCCGACAGGTAGGCGTTGCGCCCTGCCGCAATAGCCTGACGAAAAGCCGACGCCATCAACGGCAGATTTCCTGCAGTAGCCAAAGCAGTGTTGGCCATGATGGCGGCAGCACCCATTTCCATGGCTTCACACGCCTGTGAGGGTCTTCCGATTCCGGCATCGACGATAATCGGCAGGTCAATTTCTTCAATCAGAATCTGAATGAATTCTCGGGTCGCTAACCCCTTGTTAGAGTCGATGGGCGATGCCAATGGCATGATGGTTGCCGCCCCCGCTTGTACCAAATCGCGTGCCACATTCAAGTCGGGGTACATATAAGGCATGACCACGAAGCCTTCCTTGGCAAGGATTTCGGTTGCACGAATCGTCTCACGATTATCGGGAAGCAGATACTTGCTATCCCGCATGATTTCCACCTTGACAAAATTGCCGCATCCCAGCTCTCTTGCCAGTCGGGCAATCCGCACCGCTTCATCTGCAGTGCGGGCGCCTGAGGTGTTGGGAAGCAGAGTGATTCCTTTGGGAATGTAGTCTAAAATATTTTCCTGTTCTTTGGTGTTGGCACGGCGTACTGCCAGCGTAATCATTTCTGCGCCTGCATCATGAATGGCAGACTCAATTAACTGCATGGAGTATTTACCTGAGCCGAGAATAAATCGGGAATGAAATTCATGACCGCCAATTATTAACGGGTCTTTGTGTTGCATAGGATTACCTTCTTTCTGTTTGTTTTGCAAGGACACGCAGGACCGCGTGTGCTTGGTGTGCAGCGCATACTGCTACACGGGTGGACACCAGTCCCACGCCCTCTGCCACATCGCTGGTTTCATCTCCGCAAAGCCAAAATCGATTGGTGATTTTTCTGGTGCGGATGTTGTTGGCACTTTCTAACCCTGCCATGCCTGATGCAGCCACCAAAATCGTATGCGGTAACTGTTCCGAGACGCCGTTGATCAACATGGCTTTCTCCTCAGCGACGTCAAAGGCTTCGCAAACGATATCAGCATCTTTTAGCAGGGTCTTGAGGTTTTTTTCAGTGATTCGCTCGGTCATGGGACGGATATTCAAATAAGGTGCGATTTCCCTCAGATTATCAGTCAGGGCATCTGCTTTGTACATTCCAAGCTGGCAAGCCTTGTATTGTTGCCGATGAAGATTGGAAAGGTCCACACGGTCGAAATCAATTAAAATCAAGGTGCCTATTCCTGCTCGAGCCAACGCCACGGCAATGCCGGAGCCCAACCCGCCCAAACCGCAAATTGCCACTGTAGCGGCAGAAAATCGACTTTGCAATTCGGCCCCATGCCGCTGCGTTAAAGCGTCCAACCATTCTGCTTTCGTCGGAATTGTCATCTTAACCTCCTCCTACAAAAGAAACAACTTCAAGGCAGTCGCCATCTTGTAAAATAGTTGTCTCGTACTGCGTTTTGGGAATGATTTCACCGTTTTTTTCCACGGCAATCCGCTTGACGTCAAAGTCGGTGGTTTTTAAATACGCCGCTAACGTATTGCCTGCCAAATTCAGCTCCCGCCCGTTGATTTTTACCATACTAACACCTCCATGCAATAAAAAAGAAGCACCGATTTGGTGCTTCCCATGGTACGCTCAAATATGGTCCCTCCGTTGGCATTATCCAAATCAGGTTCATGGGTCGAAGGTCATACCTTCCTCTCAGCCTGTTATACAAGCTCCCCGTTGTTCAATTTTTTAATATCATAGCACACATTGCACCGCAATGCAAGCCTTTTTAATCAATTAGCAAAATAAAACTAATCAAAAGAATCAAAAACGAAAAGTTTAATAAAGAGAACTGCCCTAAATACTTAAGGGCGGTACCAGGGTTGTGCTTTTCATACTCCCGGAAGGTAATCAGGCTGGCTAAAGAAGCAATCAAAGTCCCTACACCGCCGATGTTGACCCCAACCAACAGGTCGGCGTAATTCTCGGTAAACTGGGACAGTAAAATTGCCGATGGCACATTACTGATACACTGGCAGGACAGGACGCTAAAGAGCAGGGTGTTCTGGTCTAACAGTCCTGAAAAGAACTCTCGTACCTGTGGAACCCGCGCCATATTTCCTGCAAATACAAAGAAAAAGACAAAGGTTAAAAGTAGGGGATAGTCCACCGCTTTTAATGCCTTCCGATCCGCGAACAACAGTACCAGCGGAATCACAATCAGCCCAATCCAGTAGGGAATCCCACGAAATACAATGGCAATGGACAAAATAAATAAAAATAGGTATACCACTGCGCGCTTTCGGTCAAACGCGGTCTGGTCATTTTTCAGCACCAAGGGCTCGGAGCGGACAAACGCCACGCAACAAAGGGTAATCAGCGCTACCGCGAAACAAAAGGGCGGCGCCATAATCCCCATAAACTCCAGATTCGGAATATTAAAATGGGTGTATAAGTAAAGATTTTGAGGGTTTCCGAAAGGGGTCAGCATGCCCCCTAAATTGGCGGCAATATTCTGCATGATAAAGGTAAACGCCATGTACTTTTCCATGCCCGTTGCGTGCAACACAAAATACCCCAAGGGCAGGAAGGTCAACAGCGCCATGTCATTGGCAATCAACATCGACCCGATAAAGGTAATGTATACCAAGGCAAGAACACTCATCCGCGCCGTCTTAAAAAGAATGACCACCCGCTTTGCCAACAGATAAAAGAAGTTGATGTTCTTTAAGGCGCAGACTACTGCCAACACACAAAAAAGGCAGGACAGAGTCTTTAGGTCAAAGTACCCCCAATAAGCCTGATCGGGCGGTACAAAGAAACAGGTCAACAGCGCCGCAAAAAATGCAATGGTCATGACCGCATTATGTTTGATGAACGAAAGTATCTTCATAAAAACGCTTCCTTTGTTTATTAAACCGCCTTATTATAACAAACACCACCAAAAATTGCAATAGAAAAACCGCCCGAAGGCGGTTTTTTTAATCCAACAACGGTTGAACCAGCTTGGGAAAATCCCGATAATCGTCAATGGTCAGGTACGGAAAATCGGATAAATAGACCGACTCGTCATTGCCGCCCAACCCGTAATCGTCCCCGATATACAAGACATTTTCATGCTTTAACCCCATCTCTTTGCAGTAAAGGTCTAAAGCATAATACTTGTTATAGGGCTTGGGCGACATATCAAAGGACGAGGAGCCTCCCACAAACACGTTATAGTCATGAAAAGTCTCTACCACATCCTGATAAAAAGCTCTCCGCTTTTTGCGGTCAGGGTCAAATGCCAGTTTGTCGGCAGGATTGGCTTTGGTTCCCAAAAGGGGAAAGGTCAGACATCCCGAGGGATGATACTCTACATTATCGCCTGTAAAATCGGTGTACCCGTACTTTTCCCGAAGCATCGTCACCCGACGCTCTGCTTCCTCCTGATCGACTGGGAAGCTGTCATCGCGGAGAATGTCAATGGTCTTGGTCTCGGTATTATACTTGCCATACTGCAGGCCGTAGTTCCCGATAATATCAATGGGAAATTGCCCCAGCTGGTTAAAAACACGCATAACCTGCCCTGCACCTGCCATCAAAAGCTTGTACTTTTTGGACAGCGCCACCAGAGCCTCGTGATGTGCAGGCTCTAAAGGCTGTTTGTGTTGGGTCAAGGTGCCGTCCAAGTCCATGGCAATCAGCTTAATGTTCTTGTACATCCAAACCCCCTCCGAACAAATCATAGTAGAGCCAAAGCACCGTATAGCGGTCCTTTAAGTCCTTGGCATAGGCAACAGCGGTCTGAATCTTTTCTTTGCCATAGAGCGCGTAAAAGTCGGAAATGTCCAGCTCTACCAGCCCTAAAAGTTCCAAAATACGCTCCACTGTCGGCATCTCGGCCAGTACCTTTCGGATTTGAGGCTCTTTTGCTTTATAAACCGCCAATCGGTCGGTATAGTTTCCAATCCGTTCCTGTAACGCCATGCACTCGGGCGCAAGGACCGAGTAGACTTCCTGCATCTTGGCTTTGTACGCATTGGGCGAAAGACGGAAAATTCGGTCAGGGAAGGGCTTCTTTAACAGTTCCTCCCGAACTTGTGCCGTAATAACCGTGGAGTAGACCACGTCAATACCGTGGGCAAAATAAGGCTCGTCATTGATGATGCCTACAATCTCAAAGAAGTGGGACAGGTGATGCTCACTGCCCGACGCAGGACGGGACGAGCCTGCAAAGCTCATCATAATCCCCACAATGACTAATGCTTCCATCAGTGCACCGACGCTTTTTTCGTCACGGGCGAGGAGCCCTTTTGCCGTGTCAATGACCGCTTCAATCATCTGATAGGTAATATTATAAATATAAGGGCAGAGGGTTTCGTCGTTGACGATATGCGCCAGCTTCCAGTCACAAAGAGAGGAGTACTTGCCGATAATATCCCCGTACCCCGCCTGAATCATCTCCATGGGCGCGTCTTTTAAGACCTTGGTGTCGGCAATAATCGCACGGGGCAACCCTGACGCCACCGTCTCTTTCATGCCCTTTAAAATCATTGCCGCACCGGTTGAGGCATAGCCGTCCATCGACGGAGCCGTTGCCACCACCATATAAGGCACTTGGTGCTTGTGGGAGATGTATTTGCACAAATCCTGCAGAACCCCCGAACCAATGCTAATGATTAAGTCTGCATCGCCCAAATCCCGTTCCACCACGGCAATGGCATCCTCATTGGGAATGACCACCGTTTTGCCGCTGAACAAGACCTTTCGTACCGCCTTGCCTTCCAAAGCGGTGATAACCTGCTTGCCTGCCGCACCGAAGGTGTTCTCATCCGCAACGATTAAAATATCCTGATAAGGAGCGCAAAGCTTGGTCAAACGGCGGATGGCTCCGCTTTCAATGTACAC
>JAGAUM010000153.1 GCA_017620795.1 Clostridia bacterium | reverse complement strand
GAAAGAATCTCCATTATTTCAAAATCGTTTTTGTACTTTTTTACTATAAGACATTGGAAAGTCCCAAGCCCTCATTTTCGTACAAGGCACGCAAACGACTGACGAAAAGGGCTTGCTCGCACAGACGGTCAGTTTCATTTTCCGAACGGTAAAAAACCTGTAATCGGGCGATGGCATCCTCCAATGTCCCCACCTCCTGATGGTTTAAAAAGACTCCGAAAAAGGGCTTGCTTTCCAAAAACGCCTCGGTCAGGGCGGGAATGTCTCCCGACTCCGCCAAAAAACAAAGACGGTCTACCTGACGGGTTAAGTGTCCGTGGTAAAACCCAAATCCCGTCAGTAATAATGCCAACACCACCAATGCAGATACAAAGCTTTTCATTTTATTCCCCCTTGGTTTGAAAGTAAACGGGTTTCTTACCGTCTAAAATCAGTAAGAATACCTGTGAAATTTCAGTCACACCCTTGCCTGCAAGATAGGTCAAAAGCCAGTGGTCGGTTAAGTTCAGCTCCTCCATCATCTTGCGGTCTAACACCCCGTCGGAAATCAACGCACGGGTGGCGCCACCGTTGTCCTGACTTTTAGGGACTACCGACAAGTCCCCGTTAGCTTCTAAAAACACGTCCTGTACCTGGGACAAATCGGGGTAGCCGTTGATGCGCAGCTGGGTCAGTAAGTCGTCCACATTATAACGCAATCGGGCAAGCTCCCGTATGACGATCCGCCCCTCTGCCACCACATGGCTGGGAAGTCCAATCAAAAAATGGCGAAGCCGTTTGCTTTTCACCGTCAAAAAGGACAGGACGATTTCGCAAATCATCAAGGTCAGAATGGGAATCAACCCGTTTAAAAGTGGGGTTTCCGGAGACTGCATGGGGATTGCCGCCAAATCCGAAACCATGATGGCGACCACCAGCTCGGAAAGCTGAAGCTCCCCTAACTGTCGTTTGCCCATAAAACGCATAATCAGCAGTACAAAAAAGTATAGAATAATCGTCCGCAAGAAGCTGACAGGCATGACATTCACCTCGGGTTTAGCTTGTTCAAAAAAGAACGAAAAAATTCCAAACCATGGTTGAAATGTTCACAATTTGGGAGTATCATATAAGCTATGGGGTTCGACTCCCCTTGACTTATACAGAGGTGTTTTAAATGTCCGAGAAAAACAAGCCTTCTCGCTCTTTTTTAGCAGTGAAGTGGTTTTTAAAAAAAGTTTATCCCCGTCCCAAATTTGAAGGCGAGCTTCCGAAGGAACCGTGCATTATCGTAGGCAATCACTCCCAGATTCATGGGCCGTTGATGGCAGAATTGCACTTCCCGGAGCCCCTTGGCATCTGGTGTGCAGGGGCAATGATGAAGTTAAAGACGGTACCGTCCTATGCCTTTGAAGATTTCTGGTCCCAGAAGTCCAAGTGGAGCCAGCCTTATTATAAGCTCTGTTCCTATCTGATTGCGCCCTTGGCGGCGTTTTTGTTCACCAACGCCCAGACCATCGGGGTCTATCGGGACGGGCGGATTCTGTCCACCTTTAAAAAGACGGTAGAAGAACTGAAAAACGGAAAGAATATTCTGATTTTCCCCGAACATGATGTAAAGTACAACCACATCCTCTATGATTTTGAGGAGCATTTTATCGACGTGGCAAAGCTTTATTACAAGCGCACCCAAAAGGAAGTCCTTTTCGTCCCTGCCTACCTTTCGCCAAAGTTGAAACAGGTGACCTTCGGGAAACCCATCCGCTTTGATGGCGAGGCTGACATCGACGCAGAACGGACACGCATCCGCAAGTATTTAATGGACGAGATTGTGTCGGTTGCCGAAGGACTCCCCTTACATACCGTGGTGCCTTATCGCAACATTCCCAAGCGGAACTACCCCCAAAACAAAGGAGACCAAGCATGAGAACCCCCCAAGTCAACTACCGTGAATTTCGGCTTTCTAAAATAAACGAGCCTCGGTTTTCCCACTTGAAACTACTATCGGGTTGGTTGGTTTATTTCGCCTTGTATTTTATTACCGAGCGATTGATTCCTGTGGAAAACTGCTTCGTGGTACATAGCCGATTAGACGATATCATCCCTTTTTGCGAATGGTTCGTCATCCCCTATGTGGGATGGTATCTGCTGATTGTCTGGTCCTTATGGTATTTCGCCCTGTATAATACCGACGGGTTTCGGCGGTTGCAGACCTTTATCATCATCACCCAGCTGGTGGCAATGGCAATCTACATCTTATTCCCCAATATGCAGGACCTGCGCCCCGAAGTCTTTCCCCGTGATAATATCCTGACCCGACTGGTGGGAGTCCTTTATGCGGCGGACACCAACACCAATGTTTTCCCCTCCTTGCACGTGGCATACTCCATCGGGATTGCGTCGGTCTGGTTAAAAGAAAAAGCGGCGAACTGGAAAACCAAAACCTTTGTGGTCATCTTCGTGGTTTTAGTCTGCCTGTCCACTGCCTTTATCAAGCAACACTCGGTCTTAGACGGCTTTGCCGCCATCCTCCTCTGCATCTTCGCAGAGCTTTGGGTCTATGGAAAAGACTACTGGCTTCCAAAACTAAAAAGAGTACGGAGTTATGCAGCGTAATCTTAAGGACAGTTTAAAACCCGAAACAAAATTTTGTTTCGGGTTTTGTTGTATAAGGTCTTAGGATAATCCTAAAGCTGCGGAAGATGGTACACACCTTCCCTGCTTGTTACAGTACCGGACAAATAAGGCATAGTAAGTTTCAAATTTTTAATATCCTGTTTTGTTGCAAATATTCCGTAGGTGTTATCCCTGTTTTTTCTTTGAAAAGGCGACTAAAGTGATAAGGGTTTGAAAATCCGCATTTTTCGGAAACAATATTAATTTTGAGCATACCATCCGTCAACAACTGCTTTGCCTTATTGATGCGTATGCAGGCCGTCTAAAGTCACGGCTATCCCGATAGAGCGTGCAGAGCGCGATATG
>JAGAUM010000152.1 GCA_017620795.1 Clostridia bacterium | reverse complement strand
TGCATGGTGGGGTTAAACTCAATCTGATTGACGGTGGGACAAACACGGGCGGTCTTTAACAGCTCGTCTAAATGCACAGGTCGGAAGTTGGAAACGCCGATGCTTTTTACAAGCCCTTCTGCCTGTGCCTGCTCCAGTGTTGCCCACGCCTCTGAAACGGCGCCAATGGGCCAATGGAGCAAAAACAAGTCCAGATACTCCAGTCCCAATCGCTTTAAACTGGCTTCTAAGGAGCGACGAACCGAATCTTTTGACCCCATTTCCGAGGGCCATACCTTGGTGGTGACAAACAGCTCGGAGCGGGGGAGACCGCAGGTGCGAATGCCCTCACCCACCAACTCTTCATTTTCATAGTATGCGGCAGTGTCCAACAGCCGATACCCCATTTTTACCGCCTCGCGGATGACCTCTGCCGTCTCTTCTCTTAAATTCCAACACCCCAAACCCAGTTTGGGGATGCGATTTCCGTCATTTAAAAGGTACATTTGACCACTTCCTATTGTCTTTTTACTATTTATATGATAAACTATTTCGAAAAGATTGTCAATTGACTATTGACTTTAGCGCTTTACCGTGGTAAAATGCTACTATACTAAAACAAGTATGGGAGGAAGTACCGTGAGTCAACTGGATTTGGTACTGAAAAATGAGGAGCGCGTCCTCTTTAATCTTCGGGCATTGTATCAGCGTTATGGCTATGCCCAATATAAGATGAGCAAATTTGAAGAATATGATTTATATGTGCGGAACAAGGATTTTTTGGTATCCGACCATATGATTACCTTTACCGACACCAACGGCAAGCTGATGGCATTAAAGCCTGACGTGACCCTGTCCATTATCAAAAACACCCAAGACGTATCGAACGCAGTGGAAAAGGTCTATTATAATGAAAATGTGTATCGCGTCAGCCGCGGCGATCACACCTATCGGGAGATGCGCCAGGCGGGTTTGGAGTGCATCGGTGGTGTGGACCGCTATTGTATCAATGAGGTTGTGTCTTTGGCAGGACGGAGCTTGGCAGAGATTTCCGAAGATTATGTGTTGGACATTTCCCATTTGGGCGTGGTTTCTGCATTGATGGAGGAACTGGGCCTATCCGCTCGGGCCGAGCAGGAACTGGTCGGCTTTATGGGGGAAAAGAACCTGCACAGCATCGCCGCTCTTTGTGAGCGGGAATCGGTGGATGCAGAAAAAGCGCAGAAGCTGGCACGGCTGGTTTCGGCTTACGGACGTCCTGAGGCAGTCCTTTCGGAGTTGCTCCCATTGTTTGACGGAGCCGCCAAGGATGCGCTTTTGGAGCTGGCTTCGGTCTGTGAAGCGTTAAAGGACGAGCATATTCGCATCGATTTTTCTTTGATTAACGATATGAACTATTACAACGGCATCGTTTTTCGTGGGTTTGTCAATGGTATCCCCAGCGGTGTTCTGTCGGGCGGTCAGTATGACCGACTGATGCGCCGCATGGGCAGACGCGCCTGCGCCATCGGCTTTGCGGTCTATTTGGACGAAGTAGAACGGCTCTTTGACAGCGGCTCGGCTTATGACGTGGACTGCATCCTACTTTATGACGAGGAGGACGATATCCAGAAGATTCAGCAACTGGTTTCGAAGTACGCAGGGGAAGGCAAGAGCATTATGGCGCAAAAGAGCCTGCCCGAAAAAATCCGCTACCGTGAACTGTTACGGCTGACCGAAAGAGGGGTGGAAGTCATTGAAAACAATGCTTAATGTGGCATTACCCAAAGGCCGTCTGGGCGAAAAGGTCTATCAGATGTTTGCCCGTGCCGGGTTCGAATGTCCGTCGATTTTAGAAGAAAACCGCAAGCTGATTTTTGAGAACGAGGAGCGTCAGGTCCGCTATTTCTGGGTCAAGCCCTCGGACGTTTCCATTTATGTAGAGCGTGGCGCCGCCGATATCGGTGTGGCAGGCAAGGATATTTTACTGGAGTATGAGCCCGATGTGTACGAGCTTTTAGACTTGGGTGTAGGGAAGTGCCGCATGGCAGTTGCCGCCCCCAACGAATTCCGTGACCCGACCCATCGCACCCTGCGTGTTGCCACTAAGTTCGTAAACATTGCACGAAACTACTACACCTCAAAGGGTCGGGATATTGACATCATCAAGTTAAATGGGTCTATCGAGATTGCCCCGATTTTAGGACTCTCGGATGTAATCGTGGACATTGTGGAAACGGGCACTACCTTAAAGGAAAACGACCTTGCAGTTTTTGAAACCATCCTGCCTATCAGCGCCCGACTCATTGCCAACAAGGCAAGCTTTAAATTCAAGAACGAACCGATCAGCCGCATCTGTGAAAGCCTGCGTGCGGAAACGGAGGGAACCCGATGATTAAGATTTTAGACGTCAACGCAGTCAGTGCCGAGGAAATTTTCGCGCGCACCCAGACTGAAACCGATGTCAGCGGCATCGTCTCGGACATCATTGCAACCGTCCGCCGTGAGGGGGATGCGGCATTAAAAGCCTATGCTAAAAAGTTTGACGGAGCGGAGCTTAAGAGCCTTTTGGTTACGCCTGAAGAACTGGACGAAGCGGTGGCAAGCGTTTCACCCAAATTCATTGAGATTTTAAAGACCGCTGCTGAAAACATCCGTCGTTTCCATGAACGGCAGGTCAGAACCAGCTTTATCTTAAACGACCGTGACGGCATCGTCACCGGGCAGAAGGTCATTCCCATGGACCGTGTCGGTCTTTACGTCCCGGGCGGTACGGCGGCATATCCGTCCACTGTTTTGATGGACGCCATCCCTGCTAAGATTGCAGGCTGTCCTGAACTGGTTATGACCACCCCTCCCAACAAGGAAGGGAAAATCAACCCCGTGATTTTGGCTGCGGCAAAGATTGCAGGGGTGG
>JAGAUM010000151.1 GCA_017620795.1 Clostridia bacterium | reverse complement strand
GGGTCAATGAATATGAAATGCCCCGAATGTAATACCGAATTTGAGTTAAAGGAAAAACAAGCATTCTGTCCCTTTTGCGGTTGTAATATTTCCGTCGATATTGAGAACCATGAAACCACTATAACAAAAAACATAAACATTTCTAAAAACATTAACCATACTAAAAGAATCATTAATGATGCAGATGTTATTCGCGCAAAGCATGAATCCACCAAGGATTCTCGGGATTTGAAAACGACTCTTTCTATTTTTGGAATGCTCATTTTAATACCTGTCATCATCTTTTCCTGTTTCTTTTTGAATAAAACCATTGCTCAACAAGAAGGAAAAATAAATGCTGGCTATTCCAAAGATTTGATCGGCAAAAACTACAAAACCGTAGAAGCACACTTTGAGTCTGCAGGTTTTACTAACATCGAACTAATCGATTTAAATGATTCTGGTATTGCTTTTTGGAACGATGAAAAGGTAACACTTATTTCAATCGGTGGCAAAACAGATTTTGAAAGCATTGATTGGTTTCAACCTGACACAAAAGTCATTATATCATATCATTAAAAAAGACTCCCAAAAGGGAGTCTTTTTTATTGCCATAAATCTCCGACGGTGTGCTCTACCATTCGCAGGGCTCTGCCTGCTTTGCGTTTTAGCTTACGCATGCGGCGCATATCCATCGGGCAGACATACGCGGTCGCCATTGCACCAAGCACGGCTCCGCCAATCATACCAAGCAACAACCCGTTGCGCATTCTATTCCCTCCTGTAACTGTTGTCGGAAATAGTTTGTGCAACTTTTATCTTTTTATGCTTTCGGCTCGTGATACAATCCGTCTAAGGTCATTCGAAACGGCGTTGCAACAAAGCCGTTTTTGTTAAAGAAGTTGACCTTGGGAACGGCCTTGAAGGCATACTGAACCATATACGGATCTTGGACTTCGTCACAAGAAACGACTACCGTGTCCTTAACAATTTCTGCCTTGGCAGGGAAAAATTTCTTGCCGTCGGCACTGAGCTCGAAATGACGCAACGGCTCGCCATCGTTGGCAACCAAGCCGTCGCCCACGCCATCAAAACTGATGACAAAGGCATTGCCGTCTTTTTGAATAGCGTTCGGCACAGGACCCTGATGCACACCGGGGATGCCATAGACCTTTTCCAGCATCCGATGAGCCATACGAATGCCTACGATGTCCTTGTTCGGGGGGTGGCAGTCATGGGTTTCATCTGCGGTGTCACCGATAAAGGCGGCTTCCATATTTTCATAATCCAGTGAAGCGTTTAAAACCGCCTCGCGGATGCAACAGAATCCGTAAACGCTGTCCTCTGCCATAGGGAAAGGCGCTAACTGAGAAGCAACAAAGGGCATATTTTCGATGCGGAAGCGCTTGCCCCAGTACTCCACCATATCATGCAGGCGCTCTGCATAATAGGGATAGTCCCGCTCGTCACGGCTGTTGCCCTCGCCCTGATACCAAATCAGACCCTTGATGTTAAAGTCGGTCATAGGCTCGACCATCTGATGGAAGGGGCCGATGGGGCGATACCAGATTTCACCGTCATACTGACGGCGGTAGAACCAGGAAGTAAAGCGCTTGCTATATTCGTCCTCGCCAAACTCCGTAGCAGGCAACCAGGCTTCCAGTTTGGTGGCACCGATGGCACCGTAGACGATGGCTACGGGAATCTTGGTTTGACGATAGAGCTCGCAAATAAAGTTTGCCGCAACGCAGGAGAACATCCGATAGTTCTCCACCGTCAGGTCATACCATTTGCCCTGATGGACATCCAACCGCGGAAGGTCAGCAGCACACTGACGTTGTTTGAAGAAGCGGATTTTATCATCAGAGGAAAGGCCTGCACGGAAACGCGCCTGTTCCTCTTCCGGCTCGGCACCGCAAACCACTTCCATATTGGACTGACCGCCTGCCCACCACAAATCCCCAAACCAAATATCACTGTAGGTAAAGGTTTGGTCGCGGTAGGTCACCGTCAAGGTCTCGCCCTCCGAAGACGCAGGGCGGGACGGAAGCTCGCAAAGCCATTTTCCGTTTTGGACTTCTGCCTTGGCAATGTCTTTTTCCAGTTGAACGGTAACGAAGTCTCCTTCCTTGCCGCCAAAGCCCCAGACGCGGACAGGCTTGTCGCGCTGAATCATCATTTTATCGGAAAAGACCAAGGGAAGCCAGATTTTTTCATGAAGCTCGGTACGCAGAGCGCCGATTTCCGCTCCGTCGTCCTCGAAATTGATATCGATTTCTTTTAAGATGACCCCATACCCTTCCACCGAGCGGAAGATGACACGGACGGTCTCCACGTCGGTCACCCGACCGTTAAAGCCACTGACACGGATGGACGGATACACATCGTGGGCGGTGAGACCCGG
>JAGAUM010000150.1 GCA_017620795.1 Clostridia bacterium | reverse complement strand
GGATGTATCTTAGACCTGGCAGTGGATGCCGACATCATCAAAAAGGGTGGTGCCTGGTATTCTTATAATCAGGAGCGTTTGGGTCAAGGCCGTGAAAACGTCCGCAAGTACCTGCAGGAGAATCCCGAATTCATGGCAATGATTGAGGAGAAGGTGCGCAACTACTATGCAGGAACGGAAGAAGAAAACCCCTCCGACCAATGATTTAGACAGTGCCAAGCGTGCTGCCATGGACGGCATTCAGCGCCGTAAGTACACGGTGTATGAGCTGACACAGAAACTGATACAAAAAGGTTTTTCGGAGGATTTGGCAAGGGAAGCTTGCCTTTATTACGAGGAGCTGGGGTATTTAGACGACACCCACTATGCAGTCTGCTTCATTAAGGACGCCATCCGCCTAAAAGGCTATGGCTACCGTCGGATTGCAGAGGACTTGTACCGTCGCGGCGTAGACCGAGCAATTGTGGAGGAGGTCTATCCGCCTTTAGACCCCGACCCAATCGAACGGTTGGGCTTGCAACTGGAACAGCTTGCCCTCCCACAAAACCCTTACGAAGAACAGAAACTATATGCACATTTTTTGCGTCGTGGCTTCTCGGCATCCGAGGTGGCAGAGGCGTTAAGAAGGAAGGAAATGCACCTTGGGTAGCAAAATTGGATTTGTATCACTGGGCTGTTCTAAGAACCTGATGGACACCGAAGTGATGTTAGGGCTGTTGACCGCCGCAGGCCACGAAGTGGAAATCTTCGAGAACGAAGCGGACATCATCATCGTCAACACCTGTACCTTTATTGAACGGGCACAGAGCGAAGCCATTGAGACCATTATGGAAATGGGTCAGAACAAGTCGGGCAAGTGCCGTGGCTTGATTGTGGCAGGCTGTCTGGCACAACGCTATGGCGAGCAGGTCTTAGACCAACTTCCCGAAGTGGATGCCGTCATTGGCACCCATAGCTACCACCGCATCGTGGAAGTGGTGGAGCGGGTCTTAAAGGGAGAGCGGTTCGTCCTGTGTGACCCGTTGGATAGGCCTGTCCCCACAGGCTTGCCAAGGGTACAGACTACTCCCAAGCACTACGCCTACTCAAAAATTGCAGACGGTTGCAACCACCATTGCACCTATTGCGTGATTCCGTCGGTTCGGGGCCCGGTTCAAAGCCGTCCTGTAGACGAGCTGATGACCGAAGCCAAAAAGCTCTTTTCCGACGGCGTAAAAGAACTGATTGTGGTCGCCCAAGACCCCACCCAGTATGGTGTGGACTTGGGTCAGGAAGGACTTTTATGCACCTTATTAGAGGAGCTTTGCACCATCGGTTTCCCGTGGATTCGGTTGCACTACTTATACCCCGAATGCATTGACGATGCCCTGCTTACAGTGATGCAGAAGCATCCGCAAATCCTGCCTTATTTCGATATCCCCATCCAGCACGCCAATGACCGCATCTTGGGTCGGATGGGTCGTAAGACCAAAAAAGAAGCTTTAACCAAGCTCTTTTCCGACATCCGCCGTAAGCTTCCACAGGCGGTGCTTCGTACCTCTTTGATTGTAGGCTTCCCCGGTGAGACGGAGGCGGAGTTTGAAGAGCTTTGCGAATATGTCAAGGAAACCCGATTTGACCATGTGGGCGTGTTTACCTATTCTCAGGAAGAGGACACCCCTGCCGCCACCTTCCCCGACCAGATTGAAGAATCGGTCAAGGAAAAAAGGCAGGAGCTTTTGATGGACCTGCAGGCAGGGATTTCGGCAGAGCGCCTGTCCCATCGGGTAGGAACCACCCTGGATGTGTTAATCGAGGACTACGATTTTGATAACAAGCTTTATTTCGGTCGGAGCTATGCCGATTCCCCCGACATTGACGGAATGGTCTACTTCTCATCAGAGAAAACCTACCATGCAGGGGACTTTGCAAAGGTCTTGATTACCGATTGTTTGGAATACGATTTATTAGGGGAGGCAAAAGAATGAATACTGCCAACAAGATTACGTTAATCCGCATTGCACTGGTTCCGCTTTTTATTATCCTGTGGAAGATTCCCAGTGAACTCTGCCATTGGCTCGCCGCCGCCACCTTCGTGGTTGCCGCCATTACCGATGGTGTGGACGGCTATGTTGCCCGTCATTATAACCAGGTCACTAACTTCGGCAAGTTTATTGACCCTCTGGCAGACAAACTGCTGGTCACTGCCGCTTTGATTTGCTTCGTGGCAAGTGGCGACGTGCCCGATTGGGTCACTGTAGTCATTTTAGCCCGCGAGTTCATGGTCACCAGCCTCCGCACCGTTGCCGTTGCTCAAAACGTGGTTATTGCCGCCAGCATTTGGGGCAAAATCAAGACGGTGGTACAGATTATTCTGGTGGTCGCTATTATGGTCCTGCCCGAGCATCCCGCTTTTGAACTCTTAAAGCAGATTTTAATCTACGCCGCATTGGTTATTACCGTCCTTTCGGGCGCAGACTACATGTGGAAAAACCGCGCTTGCATCAAAGCCGAATAAGGAGAATACCCCATGCGAATTGTAATTGACTGCTTTGGTGGCGATTTGCCCCCCAGCGAGATTGTCCCCTTCGCCTTCCGCGCGGCAGAGGACGAACAGGTAGACATTATTTTAGTCGGCGACGAAACGGTTTTAAAAGCCACCATTGAAGAGCAAAAGCTCGCCTCCAATCGGGTGAGCATCGTTCATGCCCCCAACGTCATTACCAATGACGATGACCCTGCCACCGCGGTCCGTCATGATCCTGAAGCGTCCATGTCGGTTGCGTTGCGTCTGGTCAAGTCGGGAGAAGGGGACGCGGTCATCAGCGCAGGCAGTACAGGTGCACTGATTACAGGCGCCACCCTGATTCTGCGCCGCATGAAGGGCATCCGCCGTGCGGCACTGGCGCCGGTTATTCCCTCGTCCAAAGGTCCCTACATGCTGATTGACAGTGGCGCCAACGCCGAATGTGCGCCCGAGTTTTTGCCCCAGTTCGCCGTTATGGGCAGTATCTACATGAAAGAGATGTTCGGCATCGAGCGTCCTCGCGTCGGTCTGATTAACGTAGGCGCTGAGGAGAAAAAGGGTACTGAGTTCTTGCGTACCAGCCACCAGCTCTTAAAAGAGACCGACGGCATCAACTTCATCGGCAACATTGAAGGCCGTGACGCACCCTTGGGTGCCGTTGATGTAGCCGTTTGCGACGGTTTGGTGGGCAACGTCCTCTTAAAGTCCATGGAAGGAACCATGGCACTGGTTTTGGGCGAGCTGAAAAAAGCCTTCAAAACCAACATTATTTCTTTAATCGGCGCGGCAATTACCAACCCCTATTTAAAGAAAATGAAAAAAACTTTCGATTATAAAGAATACGGCGGTGCGCTCTTTTTAGGCATCAACGGACTGGTGATTAAAGTCCACGGAAGCAGTAACGGCAAGCCTTTTTACGCTGCCGTCCGTCAGGCAAAACGCTTTATGGAAAGCGGCATCAACCAGAAAATTTCCACTGAGTTGGAAAAAACTTCGAAAAAAGTGCTTGAACTGTAAGCCATTCTGTATTATAGTATAGGTAGTAAGTATCAAAAACAAAGGAGCGTACAACATGTTTGAAAAAGTAAGAACCCTTCTTGCAGAGCAGTTAGAAATTGACGAAAACGAAATTCAGCTGGATTCTTCTTTTGTAGAGGATTTAGGCGCTGACTCGTTAGACGTCGTTGAAATGCTGATGATTCTGGAAGAGGAATTTGACGTTACTGTTCCGGACGAAGACGCTGAAAAGTTCCAGACGGTAAAAGATGTTGTCGATTTCTTAAAAGAATCGGTATAAGTACCTATCAAAAAGGCACCCAGGCGGGTGGTTTTTTTGTTGACAAAAGGACGGGTTTCTGTGATAATGGTCTTGAGGTGATAAAATGAAAAAGTTTTTGTGTGTACTATTGACTTTAGCCCTGCTCCCCTGGAGCATGGCATTGGCGCTTGAAACCGCCATTCCCGAGGGGTACAGTGCCTCGGTCACTTATACGGAAAAAGAAGGCTTTTTCAAGCAGGCAGGGGAGACCCCCTGGTCCTTTGAGTGGACCCCTGTTGGAAAAGACGAGTATCAGCCTTTGGAGTTTATCGACTCGGGCTGGTTTCATGAAACCTTCCAGAACTGGAGCTACGGCACTGTTCAGTTCCCCGGCAGTATGCATGCAGGCCTAATCGGTGACCCGGTCGTTGCCTTAACTGCCCCTGTTGACGGAAAGATTCACCTTCATAAAGCAACGGCGTCCAAGGGCGCAACCACCCTATCCGACGGGGTGCAGAGT
>JAGAUM010000149.1 GCA_017620795.1 Clostridia bacterium | reverse complement strand
GGCAAAAATTTTTGGTTGTTTTTGCAAAAATGAACCATTCATTTTTTAAAAATACACCACTGATACTCTTAATTTCTTCGTTTTGCTCTTGTTTTCTTCGTTTATAATTAAAAGTTGACAAAATTCTTGTAAAATGTTAGAATAACATGTAACATTCTGTACAAAAAGAACCTGACAAATGGAGTGGTGTTATGAAACGAACCCGTATCAAACGCGTATTGGCAATGCTGGTTTTATTCAGCATGGCCTTTTCCTCGTTGGTAATGCCTGTTTGGGCAGCACCAGAGGAAGCCGCGCCTGCCGCAGTCGAACAGCTTTCTGAATCGGCTGAAATTAAGGCAGCGATGGACTATTTTGAGTATCGTGCATTATATGCTGACGTACCGGCACCTGTCGGTGTTTTGGCAAATGTACGCCCTGCCGACTTGTCCATTTCTTCTGCAGAAGGAATGACCATCGAGCCGAGCTTTGCAGGAAAGGAGAACGTACTGCTCTGGAATTCTCCCGAAGCATCGGTGTCCTTCACTGTCAATGTGCCGGCTGACGGACGTTACAAGATGAACATGGTCTATTCTCCCATTGTTTCGGCTAACAACCAGGCAAGTCTGGAGATGGCAATGACCATCGATGGCAAGTATCCCTTTGCTTCCGCATCCCGTTTTGAGTTCCAAAAGCCTTTCCGTGTAGAAAAGGAATGGAAAAAGGACTCTCGTGGTAACGATATGCGTCCTGCACAGGAAAAGATTGACGGAGAATGGAATCTCTGCTATTTTGAGGACTCCGAGGGCGAGTATAACGAAGCCTATTCCTTCTATTTAAGTGCAGGCTTACATACCATCACCTTGAAAGCGGATAAGGTGGGCTTTGCGCTGTCCGAAATCAACGTCTTAAATCCCGAGGTTCTTCCTTCTTATAAGGAGTATCGTGATGCGTTGGATGTAGAGAACGTTCCTGCTGAGTCCATTACCCTGCAGGCAGAGGTCATGAGCAAGACTTCTGACGCTATGATTTCGGCAAACTATGACCGTAGCAGTGCAGGCACCGAGCCTTCTGATTACAAGCTGATGCTTTTAAACACCATGGGCGCCAGCAAGTGGCTCTATGCAGGCCAGTGGGCAGAGTGGGAGATTGAAGTTCCCGAGGATGGTCTTTACAATATCCATATGCGTGCCCGCCAGAACTTAAAGAGCGGTATGTTTGTTACCCGTCGTGTTGAAATCGACGGCAAAGTTCCCTTTGCGGAATTAAACGATGTTCGTTTCCCCTTCTCTTCGTCTTGGTATATTAAGACCTTGGGTGACGAGAACCCCTATGAGTTCTATCTGACCAAGGGTACCCATACCCTCCGCATGACCATCGTTCCTGGCGCGTTGGAGGAGACTATTCAGATCCTGCAGGATTCTGTTCAGGCTTTGAACGAAAGCTATCGTAAAATCCTGATGATTACCGGCCCTGTTCCGGATACCTACCGTGATTACAACCTCCAAAAGACCGTTCCCGGCCTGATGGACACCTTCGCTGAGCAGTCTGCTATCTTAAAGGAACAGAAAGCTCGTCTGGAAGAAATCACCGGTACCCGTGGTAGTGAGGCTGCTATTTTGGAAACCATCTTTATGCAGTTGGATGGCTTCATTGATGACCCCCGTTCCATTCAGAACCGTCTGTCCCGTTTCAAATCCAACGTAAGCTCTTTGGCTTCCTGGCTTTTGACCATCCGCGAACAGCCCTTGGAACTGGACTACTTCTCGGTATTGCCTGCAGGCAGTACCCCCAAAAAGGCAAACAAACCTTGGTACACCAATCTGGCTTATGAGTGCATGGCGGTTGTTGCCTCCTTCTCGGACAAGTTTGCAACCGTTGGCGACTACCATGAAGACGGCGAAAGCTTGAACGTGTGGGTTAACATGGGTCGTGACCAGATTCAGTTGGTAAAAGAGCTGGTTGACTCTGACTTCGTTGCCAAGCATCCTGGTATTAAGGTAAACGTAAACCTGGTTCAGCAGGGCTTGGTTGAAGCAACGCTGGCAGGTAAAGGTCCCGACATTTCCCTGTTCGTTGCATTGGCAGAGCCAGTTAACCTGGCTGCCCGTGGCGCACTGGTTGACCTTTCAACCTTCCCCGATTATGAGGAGGTTGCCGATCGTTTCTACGATTCCGCAAGCACGCCTTACAAGTACGAAGGCGGTGTTTATGCATTGCCTGCAACCCAGACCTTCTCCATGATGTTCTATCGCACTGACATCTTTGAAGAGCTGAACATTGAGCCTCCCAAGACCTGGGATGACCTGTATGAAATCGCTCCGATTATCCAGCGTCAG
>JAGAUM010000003.1 GCA_017620795.1 Clostridia bacterium | reverse complement strand
TGCCACCGCCCAGACCTTAAATGCGGTCTTAAAGCTTTTGGATACCGAGCAGGACGTCCTGACCAACGAGGATTTTTACCAGATGCTACACACCTATGCCAAGATGCATACCCATCAGGGTCAGCCGTGGATTGACGAGGTCATGCACCCTGAAACGGGGGAATGGAGCAGTCGGGCGGTGTTGGAGCGTTGGGGTTGGCCTGAAGCCAAGGGCGGAGTAGAACGGGGGCGGGACTATAACCATTCTACCTTTTGTGATTTGGTCTTGGGCGGTTTGTTAGGAATTCGTGTTGAGGATGGGGAACTTTCCGTACATCCTCGGGTGCCTGCGAACTGGACCCATTTTGAAGTAGACAATCTATGGATTGAAAAACGGTGCTTTGCCATCGTTTACGATAAAGGAAAAATAACCATAAAGGAGAAATTGTCATGAGCAAGAAGCTGGCGTTTTATTCTGCACCCAAAAAGGGGATGAGCTCTTATTACGAGATGGTGGACCTGTCCGCCCAATACGGTCACGAGACGGTGGAGGGCTATGCCATGTTCGAGTTTGCGACCCCCGATGTGGAGGCTGCAAAGAAGCTTAAGGCGTATGCCGACCAAAAGGGCGTGAAGTTCAACTGCTTTTCTATCTTCATCGACCTGTCGGTCGGGGATGCGGACGCGCAGATTGAACTGCTAAAGCGCTATGCCGACGTCACGGCGGCGCTGGGCTGTCCCTACCTGCACCACACCATCATTGGCGAGTGCGAGGATTTCGAGCGTGTTCTTGCCCACAAAGAAGAATATTTCCAATTAGGCATCCGTGCCGTCCGTGAGGTCTATGACTATGCCGAGACGGTGGGGGTCAAAGCCATCTACGAGCCTCAGGGTTACATCTTCAACGGGGTCGAGGGCATCGGTCGCTTATTAAAAGAGGTGGACCGCGACATCGGCATCGTTTGTGACGTGGGGAATATGTACGAGTATGGCGAGACCGCTATGCCCTTTGTCAAGGCGTTTGCGGATAAGGTTTGCCATGTCCATATCAAGGACATCATCTTAACCCCCGAAAATGAGCTGGGCTACGGCTATCCCATAAAGAGTGGCGGATACATGACCGAGGTACTGTTCGGTCAGGGCATTGTGCCCATTGCCGAGGCGATTGCGTACTTAAAGGACTTCGGCTATGACGGACCCTACAGCATCGAGTACAACCCCCGTGAGGAGGGGATGAGCGAGACTGACGCCTGCATTGCCCACTTAAACGAGATTTTAGGCGAATAAAAAAAGCACCCCTTTTGGGGTGCTTTTTTAAGCCGAAGGGAGTTGAACCCCATAGGCTCTATTCATGCGAAATTTCCGTCTTTCCGGATTGTCGTCTTTGTAAGGCGTCAGCCTTACTGCATCCTGCCGCACCGGAAATCCATAAAATTTCTCGGTGAATAGAGGCGAAGCGTTTTAAACGAGCAGATTTTTTGGCAAGCAAAGGCGAAAGCGGAGCGAATATCGACCATATTCGCGAGCATTTCAACGAATGATTACGAAAAATATGCCGATTAAAACCCTATTGTGTTCGACTCCCTTCGGCTTATCTTCTTCGAACCGAGTTGGGGGAGAGCCCTGCTGCCATGCCGCCTGTTGTGGTTCGGGTCGGCTCGGGAACGGCGTTGACATTGAAGTCGGGACGCTGTCCCGGCAGGTAGAAGTAGACAAACTTTACCGAGAACACATCACAGACAATGAAGTTATTCCGCTCGTCATCATAAAGGGTGATAAAACTGGTGCCTACATAGAATAAAATCCCCTGCTTACGGGTGATTTCCTGGGTGCCGATTAGAAATTCCACCAGTACATACTCGCCAATGTTTTTGGATAAGATGTACTGGATGGAGCCACGCATCTCCTCGGTATCAAAGTCAATGGGCGGTGGCGTGACAAAGCCCATGACCCGATAGGTGCCGTCACTGTTGGGGGCAATGGTGGGGGCTTGGTAAGGCTCCTGATTGCCGTTGAGAGACCAGCTTCCGTCCTGGTTGACCGAATAGGACGGGCTGTTGGGACTGGAAATCTCGTTCATATAAACCTCCTTTAGGTATTGGCATAAGCTTCCGTTGGATTGTAAAAGCAATGGTCGCCGATGCGGATGACAAACTGCCCCACCTCCGAGGGAAAGAACTGTCGGCAGGACGGGGAAAAGGGGTTGAAGTACCATAGGGCATAGCCTAAGTTGGGCAGGCGGTTTCCTGCAATCGCCCAGTCGGCAATGTTCAAGTGCACATCGGTGGGGCGCATGTTATAGATGTTTTGGGGGTTGTAGCGTCCGTTTAAGGTTTCACGGACACAGTCGAACTGCCCCTCCTGAAACAGGGTGGCACGGATGGTGGGCTGTAACCGACCATACTCTCCGTAGGTGACATGAACACGGTTCATGACCACCGATGCCACCGCTTTCATGCCGTCGTCCCCTTCGCCCCCTGCTTCACAGAGGATGATGCGCGCCAAAAGCTCTCGCTCGGATAATGCCATAAAACCCCTCCTTGGTAGAGTGTATGAAGGTCGGGGGACGGATTAGAACAGGATATTAAAGTCGGCGTTCTTTTGTGTTGACGAGGGGAAAAGATTGTGATAGAATAAAAATTGCCAAACAATCTACAAGTAAATATTCTTACAGAGCAGTGCATAATACCATTTGGTAAAAATGTACGCTCCTGAGGCACACTGTAAGGTCTCTTATTCTGTGTTCTTGTTCTGCTGGATCGCAACCGTAGAGGGGGCTACGTTTTTCGGTGCATGATTTCGGTCATGCACTTTTTTATTGGGTTGACGAGATTCGTTATTTGTGTTATACTAATTTCGTCACATAGCTTTTTAAAATCCCATAATTAAATTCGCACGAGTTTGTGTTTGGTAAAAACGCAGACTTGGCTTTTCTTTCTTGTGCGAATGTATGGGATTGCTGTGTGACAACAGAGCGAAGTCATGTGTTTTTCGGTGCATGATTTCGGTCATGCACTTTTTTATTGGGGTGAAAAAGATGAAGGATTATGTAGAGATTTATCGGAATCTGTTTTTACGGCTGTTTGATGTTACGGCTGTGGCGACCAATGAGCTTTTGGCAGGGCATCTGGGCAGACGGAATCGCAAGCGGTTAGAGAAAGAACGGGATGAGATTAATGCCCTTGCTGCCGAATTCCGACAAGAGCAACAAGAGGAACTTTCACAAAAAGATTAAAGGACTTGGAAAACCAAGTCCTTTTTGATTTGGTTAATTTAAGTTAACTAAAGGTAAGACTATTCCTCGTCCTTTTCGGATAATGATTCACAAAAGACTTCTGTCCACCATGCAGTATCAAGAGCATCAAACAAAAGAGTAAATAACTGATATGCGTTCATTAAAATACACTCCTTAAAGAACTTCTATCGTTCTGGAGACACGAACTTTGTATTCCCCTTCGTTGGATAGGGTATCGATAACTTCTTCAATAGGGAACAATGTATCGTAGTCATTGTTGTCAGAGACCATGATATCCTCTGAAAACCAAACATGTCTTGAAAACATTACGGTTTTGGTTTCAGTATGAAAGACCACGGCTTGATCGAAAAGTAATTCATACTCTCCATCATTTACTGTGACATAGTCACGAATAAGGTCAATGCCAACGATTTTTTCGCAGATGGGATGGGTAACAGCGGAATCGTTGATTAGGGGTTTGAAGGGAGTGGCAGGGGCTACAGAAGTACACTCAAAGCAGGAAAGCTCCTCTTCATCGTCGAAAAAGGGTGTGGTTCGCTCCAGGTTTGTCAGTTCAATTGCCCCTTGGCTGGTATTGATTCGCAAATTACCATAGATGCAATTATAGGTTTCGACACACTCGTAAGAAAGCAACTGCGCTGATTTGAATGTGCGTAATAAGTCAATCATGTCAGGGGTAAAGGTTAAATTTGTCATGAGATTACTCCTTTATAAAATGGATTTTTTGCGACTTTACCTTTTTTGGAGCGGTCACTTTAATTTCTACAGCAGGACTGTCTGCGGTCTTTGTGTTTTAAATCTGCATTCCATTTTTCTCCAGTCGGGTTTCTTTTGCTCATAACAATTGTAGCATAGGTTGCGATTGTTGTTAAGTACTTTGCTTGATTTTTCTTCGACGGAGAATGGCTTGGGTATCATAGGCGGAGTAGTCTGCATTTTCGTCGGTGTAGTTAAAAAAACCATTGCGCTTGCGCGGGCGAGTATAGTTCTTTTCTTTATTATCCTTCTTTTCTTTCTTATTTGTGCCCATTGAAGGTTCATCGGGAGCCCATTCGAGAACCGAATTGACTTTAATGACCGAGAAATTATGCTGGGGAGAGATGCTGATGTAGCCCCACTCTTCCAACTTTTTTAAGTACCGTTGTGCGGTGGTTCGTTTGAAGCCCAACTGTTCGACAATCTGATGCACACCGCAAACCAGTTCGCCCACCTCCAAAGACACCTTTTGCTTGCCTACCAAAATTTCTTTCGCTTTGTAAGTAGAACGCAATAATAACCAGGCATAAAGGTGAAACAGGGACTCGTCCTGAAACACCGGTTCATGTAAGATGGCGTGGGGGAGTTTGACCCATCCTTCGCTTGCATAAATCATATAAAACACTTCCTTTCGAAACCAGTATAGCACGATTCTTTTGTTCATTTTTGGTCATCTTTTTTGATTCTTGACTTTGGGAAAAAGTCATGGTATAATACCAACAGTAAAAGGGAGTAGTCAACGGAGTTTCCGTTGCAAACGGCGTCAAAACGGCATTTTGCCCGCTGTTGCACCAAGTGACAAGACTTTTACCGCTTTGGGCGGTGGAGGTCTTTATTTTTTTGAGTGGAGGAGTTTGGATGGAATTCTTATTAACCGCAGTATCAGAGCTGACCTGGCAGATGGTGGTCATGTGGGCGATTGGTGGCGTTTTAATTTACTTAGCCATTGCCCGTGACATGGAGCCTACCTTACTGCTTCCCATCGGTTTCGGTGCTATTTTAGCCAACCTGCCGTTATCGGGCGCAGTGACCGAGACGGGGCCTTTGACGGTACTCTTTAACGCAGGTATCGCCAACGAGCTGTTCCCCTTATTACTGTTCATCGGTATCGGTGCCATGATTGACTTCGGGCCCTTGCTGTCCAACCCCAAGCTGATGCTTTTCGGTGCGGCAGCCCAGTTCGGTATCTTTTTGACCCTGTCCTTGGCATCCCTCTTTGGTTTTGAGTTAAAGGATGCGGCTTCCATCGCCATTATCGGTGCGGCGGACGGCCCCACGTCCATCTTCGTTGCCAACCACTTTGGCTCCAACTACATGGGTGCCATTACGGTTGCGGCATATTCTTACATGGCTCTGGTACCGATAATCCAGCCTCCGGTAATCATGCTGATCACCACCAAGAAGGAACGC
>JAGAUM010000148.1 GCA_017620795.1 Clostridia bacterium | reverse complement strand
ACCTTGGAAGCAGGCCCCAATTCGGGTTTAAAATGCGGACAGGATGCAGCAAACGAAACATTAAAGACCAGTTTGGAAAGTTCCACATGATCCACCATGTAGTCTTCAGGGTTGTGGGTAATAATCACGTCGGGGTTTGCGTAGCGAATAATGCGGATGATCTCATTCTGCTGAGACAAGTCTGCCGCGTTGGTGGTTAAGTCCCCGAAATCTGCCGTCATCATTTCGAAGCCTGCCATTGCGCCTGCTTTCTTTGCTTCGTTGATGCGAATCTCACGGAGTTCGGGCGGCATAATCACCATGTGTCCCATATTACCGTTGCAAGCATGACAAGCGATAACATCGTGCCCCTGTTTCTTATATTTGATCAAAGTTCCACTGCAGCACAGCTCCATATCGTCGGGATGTGCCAACAAAGCCAATACTCTCATAAACGCTCCTTAGTTGACTAATCTTTCAGTTTGACTTTTCGTCTCTTTAATGTTACACTATATTTAGCCGTTTGTATTTGATTTTTTGTTTTATTTTTTAACAAATCGTCCACGGAGGTTCTATGGAGTTTCAATTGCAGCCCATCAAACGAGAATTTGAGTTAGAAGGGTTTCATTCCCTCTACTACTTCGAACTGAACAAGCACTTTTTCCACACCCAAGAAGTTCATGATTTTTGGGAAATGGTTTATGTGGACAACGGGTCTATCACGGCAATCGTGGACGGCATCGGTCTATCCCTTAAGCAAGGTCAGGTCATCTTCCACAAACCCAATGAACCTCATGCACACATTTCCAACCAGATTGAACCCAGTAATATCATGGTGGTTTCTTTTTCCTGCAATAGCCCTGCCATGGCATTTTTTGACCACAAGATTTTCACCCTGGACAAGAGCCCGAGAAAGATCCTGTCGTTGTTCTTACAGGAAAGCGAGCGTGCATTAGGGAAAATCCCCAATCGGTTCGAGGATCACTCCCCCCTCTGCTTCGAGCACGCAATACCAGGCGCATTACAGTTGATGGACGGATTCTTTTCGCAGTTTTTAATCATCCTGCTTCGAAATGAGCATCAACAATCCGAGCCCATTCGCCAAAGCACCGAAAGCAGGCAAATTGTAGAAAACACTCTTTCGGATGCCATTTGCGATTATCTGCAAAATAATCTAAATAAAAAAGTGACCCTCCAGGAGCTTTGCGACCGATTTAAGATTGGAAAATCTTATCTTTGCAAGCTCTTTCGAGAGAGTCACAATTGTGGCATTATGGAATATTTCATGAAGTTAAAGATTCGGGAGGCCAAAAAGCTGATTCGCTCCGAGGAGTATAATATCACGCAGATTTCCGACCTGTTGGGTTTTTCCTGCATTCACCACTTCTCCAGAACCTTCCATAAAGTAACTGGATTTTCACCCAGTGCCTACCGCCGCTCGATTTTATAAAACGTCAATCTGGCAGGAGCGCATGGTCGACAGTGCCGCCTGATGGGCATCGGGTGTTACCCCTGCACACAAAGAACTGGTTACAGCGATAGGTGTTTCGGGAAAGTGCGCCTTTAACAAAAGGGCTTTTGAAACTACACAGATATCGGTGCAAAGGCCCACCAAGGTAATTTCCAATTCGTCGGGATTAAAACGGTCCCGAATCCATACTGGAAGTTGAACCGAGCCGAAGGTGGGTTTCTCGAGAGTTTCACCCTTTTTCTCGTCCAAAGCTTCTTGGACTTGAGGGTGAAGTTCCCATCCTGTTGTTCCACGAATGCAGTGGGCAATGGGCAGTTTGGCCCCCTCTGCCGTGTTCATGTAGTTTTCTTCATGGGTGTCCAAGGTCGCCAGAACCGCTCCGTCAAACGAACGGATTTGTTCTGCCACACCCGAAACAATCGCTTCCGCCTCTTTGGTCCCCAACGCACCGTCAATAAAATCGTTTTGCATATCAACAACAATCAAAAGTTTTTGCATGTTCATCATCCTTTCAGTTTGATAGTAACACAGAAACCTTAAGAAGTCAATTAAATAAAAGGAGTGGTCATATGAATCTTATTAGCCAATTTTTAACCGTCGAGCGGAAACCAAAACTCAAAAACATGCTAATGCTGACTTTAGCCGGCATGGTCAATGCCATCGTGATCACCTGTTCTTAAATCCGGTAAAATTGCATGACAGCGGCATTTCGGGAACATCAACGTTGCTTTCCCAGATCACACCGCTGACCCTCTCCTTTTTCCTGCTTCTGTTAAATGTCCCTCTCTTTTTATACGGTCTTAAAAAACAGAGGAAACTCTTCACCTTTTACACCATCTACACCGTCTGCTGTTATTCCCTCTTTGCAAGGCTGATCACCGACATGCTTCCCGTGGAAGTTAACATTGCCTTTTCCCCTTGCCGGCACCGACCTGTTGCTCTGCACCCTATTCGGCGGTATGCTCTCCGGCATCGGCAACGGTACGGCCATCCGTTACGGCGGTGCTATGGAAGGGATCGAGGTCATGTCGGTCATCTTTGCCAAGCGGCTGGGGGGCTCGGTGGGGACCTTTGTAATGGTCTATAATGTAGCCCTTTATATCATCTGCGGTTACATCTTAAACAGTTGAATCCTGCCCCTTTATTCCATCATCACCTACTACGCTGGACTTAAACCCTCGACTTTATCGTCGAGGGTGTGGACCATGAAAAGTGCGCCAGATAATCACCGATAAACCCATGGGACTCTGTGCCGCACTCACCGAGGCCTTTGAAAGCGGCGTGACCAAGATCGACGTCACCGGCGGCTACTCTAACGAGCCAAAGACGATGATCTACTTCATCATAAACCGGTTCCGGATCTCCAAAATGCGCGAAATCGTCCACGAACTGGATCCCAAAGCCTATATCACCATCAGCGAAGTCACAAACTTCTTCGCCACAAACAAGAATGTTTAAATAAGTAATCCCCCGACCAAACGGCCGGGGGATTACTTATTTAAGCCCCAATCTCAACAACAAATCCGACATAACACTATCTTGTTCATCGGAAACATTGCGACTTGCATTTAATTCATATAAGCCTTTTTTAATTTTTCCACGAAATACAATCTGCAACCAACGAATAACCTGATAAACAGGCACTAGGTGACGCCGTTTCTGTAAAGCAGGATACTGATGCATTAATATATGATACGGAAGAAATATCCTCGACATCAAATATCGAAGTTTCCCGCCTTGTTTATTCTGCTGGACTCCTACCCGATTTCGTAGACTTCCGTAAACGCCACCTTCTATAATATATGCTTCCAACATCCGGGTGGTTTCATCATGTCGCTCGCCACAAAACCATACATGAACTAGCCGCAGACAAGCGTTTTCAAACGCCTTAAGCCCCCCCTTCTCCAACAACTCATCTCCATCAAACCCTTTCCGATGCAATATCCACAAATCAACGAACGGCCGGATACCACATCCGCCGTTTTCAAAGTGTTTCGCCATATGTGCTATATGATAGAAGTAAAACACCCTCTCACTCATGATATAATGATGGTTGCTATTATCCATAAGGGATGAAGTCTCCCAAATATTCATCAAAATTTTTGCAATCTCTGGATATTTTATCCGCTCGATTAAATCGAAGTGCAACTCCACCCTTACACCATTAGACGTAATCAGCGTTACATCATGAGAACCACGCTTATCTAATCGTAAACCAAGATTTTGCATCAATACATTAACCGTCTATTCTAAACGATCTTTTTTTACATGAATGTCAATATCACAGCTTGTACGCATCCACGGTTCCGGATAGTACTGTCTAATTACCGCACCTTTTAAGGGCATAAAGTCGATT
>JAGAUM010000147.1 GCA_017620795.1 Clostridia bacterium | reverse complement strand
GTCGCTCATACATCCGCTCTGCAATGGTCATGCCCTTTTCGGTCAGGCGAATACACCCGTCGGTATCAATGGTAATATATCCTTCTTCCCGAAACCGTTTCATGGCAACCGAAACGCTGGGTTTGGTGACATTCAGGTCATTGGCAACGTCCACACTGCGGACGGTACCTTTTTTCTTGGACATCATCAGGATGGTCTCCAGATAGTTTTCGGCAGATTCTTTGATTTGCATCATAAATACCCCACACTCATTCTGGATTCATTATACCAACCAAAAACTGATTTGTCAAATTACTTTGCGGTGTCCAGACTTTTTCCGAACACAAAGAACCGTTGAAAGAGATACTCTGATACGAAGTTGATAATCATGGTCAGCACCAGAACCAAATACTCATTTATGCCTACGCTAGGTGCGGTCAGCACCGCGGTCCACCAAGTGGATAATGGAGTGAAGACGAGGTAGTACCCTGCAGTCTTTAACATTGCAACAGGTATGTTGGCTGCGGAGTGAAAGGTGAATTTGCGATTTAGCGTAAAGTTCCAAAGTACAGAAAGAATAAGAGAAATTAAATAAGAAACCCAAGGGATAAGGTTGAAAAGCTCCAAAAAGAGCGCATCGGCACCGATTTGAATCACACCAGCACTGATGGAGAACAGGACGAATTTTAGGGAGCGAAGCAACTCTTTTTTTCGCTGTGACATGATTTTTCCTCCTTCGTATAAAAAGGCTTACGAATGAATCGCAAGCCTTTTTCGGATACCCAACAAATTTATTATAACATATTAAAAGTGCTGTTGTAAATAAAAAGTTGTCTTACAAATCCATTTTCTCCGTTTTGCCTAAAAACGAGCCTTAAACTTTTGTTAATTTGCCAATTGTTTTCACACTTCCATTATGTTACACTAAAAGCGAAGAAAGGAAGGTACGGTCCAATGGCAAACTAAGAACAGATTCAAAACAAAAAGAATTTCTGAAACGGGTTAAAGCGATATCGGTCGAAATTAATATAGATGAAAGGGAAGCAGTAAAAAGCCCCAAACAGAATGACTTTTTGTACGAATCAAAATTCCACCTTTTAGAGCATGGATGCATAGGGATTCTCCTTAGAGAAAATGAACGAGTGGCAGACAGTAGTTGCGAAAAAAGGTAGGCTAAGAAAGAGAGGATAACAAAAGATGTTAGATATTAAGAGTGATCAGAAGTGACCCTTGATTGTAGCTTAAAGAACTGCAGTCAAGGGTCATTTCTTATGTATTTGAGGAGTTTATAATTTTTTTAAAAAATTTTGAAATTCCTCTTGATTTATGAAATTCTTTATGCTATAATAGGCACTGTTGATGCGACATGCGGATATGGCGGAATTGGCAGACGCGCATGGTTCAGGTCCATGTGAAAGCAATTTCATGGAGGTTCAAGTCCTCTTATCCGCACCATCTATTAGGCACCCGAAAGGGTGCCTTTTGTTTTTTCGGATAAGAGGACTTGAAGCTTAAGAAGGCGCGAGCCGTTAATAAAACGATTATCAATCGTTTTTAGGTGAGCGATGCGAAGACGGGTACCGAAGGCGGAGCCTTGGGTCGTCAAGCAGGGCGAATGCGAAGCAGACGCGTACCTCTTATCCGCACCATCTGTTAGGCACCCGAAAGGGTGCCTTTTGTTTTATACATATTTTCGCATGTGGGTAAGAGCAGCCTTTTCCAAACGGGATACCTGTGCCTGGGAAATGCCGATTTCGCCTGCCACTTCCATTTGGGTTTTGCCCTGAAAAAAACGGAGACTTAAGATGTCCCGTTCCCTTTGGGACAGGCGCTCCATTGCTTGAGAGACCGTGATTTCTCGAAGCCAGTTTTCGTCTGTGTTTTTGGCATCTTTTACCTGATCCATCACATACATGGTGTCTCCATTATCGTTATAAATCGGCTCAAACAAAGAAACAGGGTCCTGAATGGCATCCAGTGCCATAACTACTTCTTCCCGTGGAAGGGCCAATTCTCGTGCAATTTCATCCAAGCTCGCTTCCCTTGATTCACTGCCGGTCAATCGTTCCTTGACCTGCAAGGCGCGATAAGCAGTGTCCCTTAAGGACCGACTGACACGGATGGCGTTGTTATCTCTTAGATACCGCCTGATTTCGCCGATAATCATAGGGACGGCATAGGTGGAGAAGCGAACATTTAAGGACAGGTCAAAGTTCTCGATGGATTTCAAAAGGCCGATACAACCGACCTGAAATAGATCGTCTAACAGTTCACCGCGGTTGGAAAACTTTTGAACGACGCTCAGCACTAAACGCAAATTCCCTTGAATAAACAGTTCTCGCGCATGCTCATCCCCGTCCTTTATCTGACGTAGCAAACGCATATTTTCTTCATTGGTGAAGGTGGGGAGTTTCGAGGTGTTGACCCCGCAGATTTCGACTTTGTTCATGACTGCACCTCCGAATTGCTTTTCTGTTTTCAGTATGGGCTTAATTTTCTTTTTCTATGACATAAAAAGGTTAAAGATTTTGATGTATTTGAATTGACACCCCTATATGGGTATGGTAAAATTTAAGCAAATGGGGGTGTAAAATATGGCAATTCAGAGAGTTTCTGAAAGCATCATAGACATTGCGAAACCGATGGAAAGAGCAATCATCCAGGGGTCGGCGTCGCGGTGTCCTTTTTTGTTCAAGGATCCTTTTAAACCCTTGCAGTTTGTGCACTTTTCCGATGTACATTCCATGCTAGACCATTGGGATCGGATTATGACCTTTATCAATTACTATGAAAAGTATCTCTCTTTTGGCATCCACACCGGCGACTTCTGTGCTGGAACCATCGAAGAATATACCGATCTTTACGAGTATGGTGTTCCTACAGATTTACCTGTATTAAACTGCACAGGCAACCATGACCGAGCAACTGCCGCTCACGAGAGTGCTACTAAAGAGGCGGTGCATGCACATCTCTTTAACCGTAGTTATAAGTGGGATGTCAATTTCATGGACTGCGATTTTTCCATGGCCTACTATAAAGACTTTCCCGAGTCCAACATCCGCCTGATTGTATTAGACCAGTATTTCGATATTGAGGCGCAAATTGCTTGGCTTCGTGACCTGTTAAACCGTTCCAAAGAAGAGGAAATGTTGGTTATTACTGCCATGCATCAGCCGACCTCTACGTTGGTTGATTGTCCTGAAACCACTTTCAACAGTATCATGGGCTGGCAATCGGCAAACGAAGCGGTTGTCCCGACTTCTTTTGAAGACCCCATTGCTGAATTCATTGAGGCAGGCGGAAAGTATGTTTGTAACCTTTGTGGTCATCATCACCATGATTTGTTTGGCTATACGGAGCGTGGCGTTTTGAATATTGCGGTTGAAATGGCAACTTGCTGGGCACCTTGGGATGATAGTCGCCGTGTTTTTGACACCCGTTCTTATGACTGCTTTAACGTTGTATCGATTGAACCGAATATAGGCCTTATTCGGCTGACGAGAATCGGTAATAACGTGGACTATTACTTGCGTAAGAAAACCACCTTCTGTTATGATTTCGTCAAAAAACAAGTGGTTTATAATGGGTAGGTGATTGTGATGAAAGAAAACTTAGGTGAATTAAGAGCATACGATAGCATCATCGATGTAGCAAAACCGATGGAGCGTGCCATTATTCAAGGCGCATTTCCACGGTGTGAACAGCTGTTTCGCGATCCCTTTAAACCGCTGCAGTTTGTACATTTTTCCGATG
>JAGAUM010000146.1 GCA_017620795.1 Clostridia bacterium | reverse complement strand
TACTTTTAAGACCTGACGGACACGGGCAACGGTGCCCACCGTATACAGGTCATCGGCGTGAGGGGTTTCCACACGCAGGTCTATCTGGGTGACCAAGAAAATCAACTGATCCTCTCGCATGGCGGCATCCAGCGCTTCCACCGACATTTCCCGAGACACGTCAAAGTGCAGGGTCATGTGAGGAAAAACGGTCAGCCCACGCAAGGGAAGCAGGGGCAGTACTTGCGGTCTATTCATAAAAAGGACTCCTTTGTAATGTCGTGTATACGAATATTATAAGAAAAAAGCAAGGGGCTTGTCAACCCCTCGCCTCCAGCAATTTTTTCATTTTCAGCAAAGCCATGGAACGGTGGCTGATGCGATTCTTGGTCTCGGCAGGCAGGATGCCGAAGGTGTCCTGATAGCCCCTCGGCAAGAAGGCAGGGTCATAGCCGAATCCGCCGTTGCCTTGTGCTTCATGGATGATGCTTCCCTCTACTGTGCCACGGGCGGTCAAGTTGGTGCCGTCGGGATCAACCAAAGCCATCACACAGACAAATCGGGCGGTGCGCTTGGCATCGGGCACGTCTTTCATTTCGTCCAGTAAGAGCTGCAGCCGTTCCTCGTCCTTTAAGCCGGGACCGCCATAGCGTGCGGAATACACCCCAGGAGCGCCGCCTAAAGCGTCTACCTCCAAGCCCGAATCGTCCGCCAAAACGGGGCGTTTTAACAGGCCTGCGATGGTGGATGCTTTAATCAAAGCGTTTTCGATAAAGGAGTGTCCGTCCTCCACCACGTCAATATGTAATTCCAAATCCGCCAAAGAGTGGATGCGGATGTCCGAGCCTTCCAACATTGCCCGAACTTCCCGAACCTTTCCTTGGTTGTTGCTTGCGAATACGATATCCATAACAATCCTCCTAAAGCTTTAGGAATTGTACCACGGATTGGCAATTTTGTCAATATATGTTCAAAAGACATAAAATCCCCTTTCTCCACCAAAAGGAGCTTTCGTAACGTGATATCATGATATCATGATATCAAAATCCAAAAACCTTTTGATGTCCGAGATTTCAGACGTAACAGTGACCGTTTCCCTATTTAAAAAGCAGTAACAGCAACACATCTGCCATTACTGCTTGGTTTATTTCAATGGGTTTAACAGGTCAATTCCCTGCCTTTTGATATACTCCTTGACTGCCTCATTCAGTACATCGGTCATGCTTTTGTCGTCGGTTGCCAACGCCAGCTTAAAAGCTTTAAAGAGCTTTTCGTGCATCCGAAATTGCACTTGTTTTGTCCTTGGTTCATACTTTTTCATCTTCATCACCCCTTATATGATATCATGATATCATGATATCAAATTCCTGTCAAGAAGGTTTGTTAGAAAATGAGACAATGGTGTTAAGGCAAGTCAAGAAATACAAAAAGAGGCCCAATTTAAAATAGTGAAACCCCTATTTGCTTGCCACAGAGATTTCACTATTGAATCTAACTTGTTTTAAGGCTCAACCATTTCGAAGTATATTCCTGCCACTGTCCCTTCTATGTGATAGATATAACGCATGTCCTTGGTAAGCTGAATCGGTTGCATATCATCTACGATATCAATTCTTTCGTTATTATCGGGATTGATCATAACCGCCCATTGCGGATATTTCTTGCCGTCATCCGCATTAAATATCATATCAGCATTTTCAACTGTAACCTTGGCATTGGGATAAACCACAAAGGTCTTTACTTCCCAAGTTTCCATATCATTACTGTTAGTACCTGTTTTTACCTCTTTAACATTCGATACCTTCACTTGTAGGCTTGTATCGGGCCAGACCCCTTTGGTTGTAAAAACCTCTTCTGTTCCCATTTCATCATTAGTCAGTGGTGTTTCTACCTTGTCGCACCCAAACAAGCATAAAACAGAAACAAGTACTAAAACGAATGCTAAATACTTCCGCATACTAACACCCTCTCTTAAATATCCGCTCCGTTTCCTAGGTTCTACTCAAATTATAGTAGAATCCCGCCCTAAAGTCAACAAAGAGTCGATACTTATAAAAAAAGAGACCCAAAGGTCTCTTTTTTAAGCGTTATTCTGCAGTTCCATAATCTCTTGGATTCCCTTTTTGGCAAGGGTTAAAAGAGCGGAAAGCTCGCCCTCGTCGAAGGCTTTTTGCTCGCCCGTGCCCTGCAATTCAATAAACTTACCCTCGTCGGTCATGACCACGTTCATATCCACTTCCGCGTGGGAGTCCTCGGCATAGCACAAATCCAGCAGGGGTACGCCGTCGATGATGCCCACCGAGATGGCGGCAACCTGACCGATTAAGGGGTTTTCTTCCACCAGTCCGTCAGCAACCAGCTTGTCACAAGCGTCGCGAAGTGCCAGCCATGCACCGCAAATGGATGCGGTACGGGTGCCACCGTCGGCTTGCAGAACGTCACAGTCTACCGTAATGGTCCGTTCCCCCAAAGCAGGTAAGGAAACGACCGTTCTTAAAGATCGACCGATGAGGCGCTGAATCTCTGCGGTGCGGCCGTTGAGTTTCAGTTTGTTGATGTCCCGTTGGTTACGGGTCTGGGTAGCCCGAGGGAGCATGGAATACTCCGCCGTGACCCAGCCTTCTCCCGTCCCCTTTTTGTGAGGCGGAACCCGTTCTTCTACCGAAGCGTTGCAAAGGACCTTGGTGTCGCCGCAAGTGACCAGAACCGAACCCTCTGCGTACTTGGTGAAGTTCCGTTGAAAAGAAACGGGGCGGAGCTCAAACTCCGCCCGTCCGTCAACTCTCATTAGCGCTGTACACGCCCCGAAGCGTCGCCCTTCATCAGGGTCTTGACCTCGTCTAAGGTGACCAGGTTCATGTCGCCGGGGATGGTGTGCTTTAATGCCGATGCGGCAACGGCAAATTCTGCGGCATCCTCCATGGGCATGCCGGTAACCAGACCGTAAATCAAGCCGGAAGCGAAGGAGTCGCCACCGCCGACACGGTCTACGATG
>JAGAUM010000145.1 GCA_017620795.1 Clostridia bacterium | reverse complement strand
TTTGTTGTTGATATTAGTCCCCTTCATGCCATTCGGTAGAGAATACCATCGACTCTAAGGAGTCAATCATACGAGTGACCCAGATCAGCATTACACCAAGATAATCAGCGGTTTTGGCAATCAGACGGCTATTGCTACCATAGCCTAACATATGCAATCTTGCAGTGTTGCCGTTCATCCGACGGATCATCAACAACTGCCATGCAATCTGCTCAACAGTGGGACAGTTGTGGTTACATGGAATCTCCTCAACCGGAGGCAGATATTGCATGATTAACGCGCCGTTCATCAGCACGCGCTTGCCATTTAAGATAAATGCGCCATCTTCTTGAGCAATGGTTCTGAAGCCGTATTCCTCTGCCAAATCGTCCTGCTCGTTTCCGTTTGCATCGGTATAAATGGCACGGACGCTATAAAGAACAGGGGTATCAGGGCTCCAAGGTGTAAAGTCGCCCTTGAACGGAATGATGATTTTATCACCCGAAACGCTGGCAGTAGCAACAACAGTTTCTTCACCTTTTTGGGGATACCAAGGAGCGACAGCAATTTTAACTTGCCCTTCTGCCTTTCCATTAAAGGTCAGCTCTGCCTCGGCAGAGACAGAAGCAGAGGCATCCAAAGTACGGATGACCATCTTGTCCAGACCAACTGCAGGACAGGTCACCAACCAGACCTCGCCACAGAACCAACCGTTGTACAAGTCCTCATGGCGATGCCAATAATAATAGTTCTCGGGAGCGCGGGGCTCGACCATAATGCAAAGCTCGTTTTCGCCGTCAATCAAAGCGTCGGTAACAGGAACTACGTGCTTTAAAACGTCCGCAGTATCCAAAACCAGCTTGCCGTTCAACCATACCTTACCGCAGGGGTCTAAGGTATCAATTTCCAATTCGGCAACGCGTCCGTCTTTCTGATAGCTAAAGGTCTTTTTAAAGTATAGGCGCTTATCCTTGTTTTTATGGGTGCCGATGACATAAGGCAGATTCACAATGCCAAGAGAGCTCAAGGTCTCATCGGTGGGATCGTTCTTGACAAACGCAAAAGGCTCTCCGTCAAAGGTCATGTTCTTGATTCTCCACTCACCACGGGGATGGAGACCACCGTCAAAAAAGATGCTGTCCATTTCGCCGCTAAAGCGCAGGTCATAGTCCTCGGTCTTTTCGCCGTTAACGATAATCGTCGCAGTCTGGTCAATGTCAATTTCAAAATGATTGTATTCACCAAACTTGATTTCACCGATTTGGGTGTGGGGGCCGTCCCAAAGGTCTGTCTTTGCGATACAAACAGCGCCTGTAAAGTATACTTTCAGCTTTACCACATCCAGTGTGCCGATGCGAACCTCAATTACGCGGCCTGCAGAACCTGCTGATGTAGGAGTCTTGTCCAAGCCTTCATAATCAGGGCTTAAATACAGGTCAAAAGCGATTTTGATTGCTTTTTTGGGTTCATCAAAAATGTATCTTGCGCAAGAAACAGGCGAAACAACGCCGTCTTTTAACACTACAACATCGTTTTCCACATAAGCGCCTGCGTACAGGTTCAACCCTTCGTACTCGTTGGCTTTATCCGCAGAAAACGCCTCCAACTCCGTTATCGGAATCCGACGGCGCAACTGATGTTCGGGGTCAGAAAACGCCTTGACCGCTTTTGCTGCGTCCTCCATAGTAGCAACCTTGGTTGCCAATGCAGGGTCACCGTTCCAGCGAGATGCCGCATGCGCATATTCACGCAAAAAGCTCATTCGCTCGTCATTGTTCAGGACCGTGTTGCCGCCCATGAAGTCGGTCTCACCGTTCCCGCGCTCTGAATTTGTGTAGTAGAAAAATTCATGCGTCTTAAATTCCTGTTTCATTCTCGTCTCTCCTTTTATTTAATGTCCGCCTCCGCAGACAAGGTCACTGTATAATACCCCGAACCGCCAAAGGAAGGCTTAAACGGCGGCAAAGCAGTGTAGGGCTTTTCCTCTTTTAGAACCACATTCTCATAGGTTCTGGTCTCAACCGTTTTACCGTCCTCGTCTGTAATCACAAGTTTCAGCTCTGCCGTGCCACATTTACCATTGTTGACAATCATTGGATAGAACTGATCGTCCGTGCCAAAGACCATGTCCAAATTTCCGTTACAGGGCAAAATTTCCTGATAACCTTCACGGATACCATAAAAGCCAAGCTTTGCGTATCCGTAAAAATCAATAGGTGGCTTCATGTAGGCACCGTGGTTTGCGCCGCCAGACAAGCAACACCACGTCATGCCGTCTACATCCAACATCCGCATTTTCTTGATTGCGTTAAAAGCAGTAAAGCCTTGATAAGCCTGACTTTCTCGCCATTCATCGGGAGCAAAAGTGTGGCCGATATTAATGGCTTCCGAAAACCGCTCATAAGACTCGGGATAAGGTGTCTTTTTTGCTTCGGGAGTAGTAGGATTCGGCAAAGCGGTAATGGCAAACTCACTGACATGATAAGAGTGTTGCTGGCTTTCTAAAAGGTTTTTCTGTTCCGGCCAACGCTGTTTGCGAATCTCATCCCAAAGGGCATCGTAGCCACCAAGCATACAATAGGTATGGGCACTGCGAATCACCAAAGGATCGTTCCAAGCCGGTGAAGCTTGGGTTGGATTCCCCAAATGGTCGAACTTGCCGTCATCCGTATAGTGTTCTGCACTGTACCCAAACATTTCCCACGCGTAGTAAAAATGGGAGCAAGGACAAAGCAAGCGAGTATTATCCACCTCGCGCGCCGCCTGAACAAAGACCTCAAACATCCGATCCAAGGTGTGTAGCTGGGGATAGAACTCATTAGAACCTTCCCAGCAAACAATAGACG
>JAGAUM010000144.1 GCA_017620795.1 Clostridia bacterium | reverse complement strand
GGTGCAATGCCACGGACTCCCCCTCATACCACAGCAACAAAAGCCCAGTGATGAGGACCACAAAATCTTCATTGAAAAAGTCGAGGACGAGTATTTTGTCCGTGTGGAACATCCTATGGAAAAGGCGCATCACATCTCCTTTTTGGCGGCGGTGTCGGGAGACCGACTCCAGCTGGTGAAGCTCTATCCCGAAGGGAATGCCGAGGCACGGTTTAAAATCAACGGAATCAGGAAGATTTTGTACTATTGCAACCATGACGGACTCTTTTTTGCCAACATCTGAAAAAAGTTCTTGCATTCCGAAAAGTTCTGTGATATAATAACCGAGTCGAAGTACGAAGGCGTTGTTTGCATCGGGACAGTGTGCAAGCGGCCTGAGAGAAGGAGGTAGTGCAAAATGAAAGAAGGAATTCATCCGGATTATCAGCAGACCACTATCCGTTGCGCTTGTGGCGAGGTTATCGAGACCGGTTCCGTTAAGCGTGATCTGAAGGTGGAAATCTGCTCCAAGTGCCATCCGTTCTTTACCGGCAAGCAGAAGCTGGTAGATACCGGTGGTCGTGTCGATCGCTTCAGAAAGAAGTTCGGTCTGGAAGAGAAATAAATCTGTCAAACAAAAAAGAGAACCGTTTGGTTCTCTTTTTTATTTTCTTAACTCGTCGATGAATTTTTTGTCCAAGTCGGTTAAGCGATAGTCCTTATGGTAAATCAGCACATCGCGGGAGGGTTGGCGGATATCGGGAAACTCCCGTTCGATTAAGCCGTAGCGGTCCAACAGGTTCTTGGGTGACGGAGAGACCCAGGCAAAGGCTTCGGCGTTTTGCGCCAACAGCTCTAACTGGCTGGCACGCTCTACCACGTAGATGTGTCTGCCGTGTTCTTCGGTAGGCTCTTCGTACTTAGTAAGACGCAGAGACGGCACATAAGCGTCGGCATAGATGACCTCCACAAAGGCTTCCAGGTCGGAAAAGTCTACGGTTTCCATGGTTGCCAAGGGACTGTCATAACGGGTCAAAAGTACATGGCGGAACTCACGGATGGGCAGAGACACCAGTCCTTTTTCCGAAAAAGAGGCTTTGAAATACGAATCATAGGCTTCGGCATAACGGACGACGCCCAGCTTGCTGTCCGAGGACAGAACATTTTGGATGACCTGACCCGAGTTGGTCTCCTGATAAGAAATCACTGCCGATTCGGGCGCCAGCGACTCGCAAAATCGGGCGAAGGCGTCACAGATATAAGACGAACGGGGCACCGAGACCGAGAACCGCTGTTTCTTGGACTTGCCCCCTTTATAGATTTGCTCTACCTCGTCAATCCGTGCCAAAACGCTTTTGGCATGGTTGATGAACTGCTCCCCTTCTGGGGTTAAGAACATACCGCGGGGCGAGCGGTCGAAGATGGTGATGCCCAAATCCGCTTCCAGTTCTTTAATGGAACGGCTTAAGTTGGGTTGCGCCACCAGCAATCGGTCGGAGGCTTTGTTAATGGACCCCTCTTTTGCCACCTCTACGGCGTATCGCATATGAAGAATATTCAAATTCATCACACCTTATATCAGTTTTGATATAAGTATACCTAAAAAAAAGAAAAGAGTCAACACTTGGTTGACTCTTTTTCTATTGCTTACAGGTTGGCTGCAGCTTCCTCGTCCATGATGACGGTGACGTCAGCGTGGAGCTGTAAAACGGTTGCAGGGTTCTGGGTGGTAATCTTGCCCGAGAAGATTTCTGCAACAGCCTTTGCCTTTTCCTTACCCGTTGCGATCATGATGATTTTCTTTGCCTTCATGATGCCGCCCAAACCTAAGGTCAGCGCGGAGGTAGGAACCTCGTCACGGGAAGCGAAGAAACGGGAGTTAGCGTCGATGGTGTTTTCGGTCAGTTGAACATGGTTGGTGCCAACGGACAGTGCGTCACCCGGCTCGTTAAAGCCGATGTGGCCGTTCTGACCGATACCCAGTACCTGAACGTCCAGACCGCCTGCTGCTTCGATTGCAGCGTCATAGCGGAGGCATTCCTTTGCGGGGTCAGCGGCTTCACCGTTGGGGATGTTCATTTCCTTGGGAGGCAGTGCATCAAAGAGGTTGCGACGCATGAAGTACTCATAGCTCTGGTCGTTGCTCTTTAAGATGGGATAGTATTCGTCCAGATTGAAGGTGGTGACCTTGCTTAAGTCTGCGCCCTCTGCAATCAGGGTCTTATACATGCCGATGGGGGTGGAACCGGTGGGCAAGCCCAGGTTCATGTCGGGCTTCTTTTTCAGTTCTGCCATCAGGATTTCAGCAGCCTTACGGCTTGCAGCTTCGTAATCTTTACAAATAATCTTTTGCATCACAATCGTCCTTTCTTATAAACCTACAAAGGTTCTTAAAATCTGGGTAATGGCTTCTGCCTTTTCGACGCTCTCCATTTCGCAGAAGATACGAATCAAAGGCTCGGTGCCCGAGAAGCGGGCAATAATCCAACCGCCGTTTTCGAAGTAAACCTTCAAACCGTCGGCATAGCTGACCTTTTCAATGCCAATGGGGAAGGTGGGAACCTTCTTCTGGACGAAGAGCAGGTCATGGATTTCGTCTTTCTTGGCTTGGCTGAACTTGGTATCAAACTCGGTCATCTTGCAAACGCCGTACTGGGCGTAGATTTCCTCTAACAGCTCTGCAATGCTCTTGCCGGTGGTGGAGAGCATTTCAACCAGCAGTGCGGAAGCGAAGATGCCGTCCTTACCACGAATATGACCGCGGATGGTCAGACCGCCACTGGACTCGCCACCGATGATGGCGTCGGTCTCCTCCATTCCCGAAGAGATGTGCTTAAAGCCGACAGGAACTTCCAGACACTGTTGACCAAAGTCCTCGGCAATGCGGTCGAGCAAATGGGTGGTAGCAATGTTGCGGACCACCGCGCCACGCTGACCCTTGTACTTCATTAAGTAGTAATAAAGCAGTGCCAAAATCTCGTTGGGCTTGATGTAGTTGCCGT
>JAGAUM010000143.1 GCA_017620795.1 Clostridia bacterium | reverse complement strand
GGTTCGATTCCCGTACGGGTCACCAAAACGGGACGTCAGAAATGACGTCCCAAACTATTTTCGGAGACTTAGCTCAGCTGGTTAGAGCGTTCGCCTCACACGCGAGAGGTCATGGGTTCGAGTCCCCTAGTCTCCACCAAACATAGAAAAAGCCTGTAACCATTGCGGTTACAGGCTTTTCTTGTATTTGCAAGGGTTTGCAGGCTTTTTTCGTGTCCAGTATTTCGGACTTTTGTCCAATATTTTGGACTTTTGTCCAGTATTTTGGACTATAAAATGCACACGAAATGCACACGAAATCAGCGAAAGAAATCGGTCATCTGCCGGTTAATATCTTCTTGCTTATCGTGGATCAGATGACCGTACACACGGTTAACCATATCGTCGGAGGAATGCCCCAGTCGCCGGGTTATATACATAATTGGTATGCCCAGCGAAATCATAACGGATGCGTTATAGTGCCGGAGATCGTGGAACCGGAAGCGCTGGACGGGTAGCTGCTTTTGCAGGCGCTCAAAGCGGTGGGTGATGCTGTTCGGGTTGCTTGCGAATAATCGCTCATAGGGCGCTCCAGACAGGCTATTTATTCGGGTGGCTAATTGGTCGGTCAAAGGGATAGAACGGTAACCTGCGGCAGATTTTGGGGGTTTTACCTGCCATTCTCCGCGATTGTCCAGAACAAGCGCTTTTTCGATTCGCACAACGCCGTCTTTAATGTCTGAAAAAGTAAGGGCGCACATCTCAGATCGCCGCAAGCCAAGCTGCGCACCGAACATGACAGCCAACGCCAACTCATGGTCGCCTTTTTCGTCGGCGGCCTTTATGATAGTTTCAATATCGGACAGAGGAGGTATTTTTACCTCCTCTTTTGTTTTTTGCGGCAATCGTGTCTGCAAGTTCAAATCTGGGTGATACTGCCGCAGCACGGCATTTAGCAATCCGTGGGCGTTGCGAACAGTTTTGGGGGACTTTACAAGGGCTTCTTTTGATATTTCCTTTTGGACAAGGGTAGAGGTCAGATCGCAGAGCCGAATGTCCATCAGTCCTTGAAAGCAAGTGCGCTGGATGACCTCATAGCCCATAATCGTAGAAGGGGAGAGGACAGGCCGCTTTAAGTCAATCAGCCTTTCTATGGCCTCTTTGACGGTTAACTGGCTATCCTCTGTTACTTCTCGATCATGGTATAACGCTTCAGCTTCACAGGCTTTGCGATAGGCGGCACGCTTGGAAGTATCGGTAAATGACTTGCGCAGCGGCTTGCCGTCCGGCTTCTTGCCCACAATGGCAACAGACCGCCAATTACCAGAGGGGAGCTGTACGGGTTTGCTTGGCATAGAATCCCTCCATTATAAATCAAATGCGTGGAATATTCAAGTAGAACAATCGAACAATTGTTCGTATACTGTTAATACTGGATCAAGCCCCAGGTGGGGGATAAAGCATCGATGACAAAATACATTGCAACCAGCATGAAGATCACTGCACCGATGGACAGCCAAAGATCGACCTTGTGCACACGGTTGACTTCGGCCTGGGCAACTTTCAGTTGCTCCCGCAAATCGTCCACATGACGGGAAAGGTCTTGGGCTTGTTTTTCAAACAGAGTGCGGCGGGTGTCGATGACTTCCCGGTGATTTTGGATGCTTTTTTCATAAGACGCAACCAAAGCATTCTTATCGGCGAGCTGTTTTTGCAGATCGGCAATTTCCTTTTGCAAACCATCGGTATCGGTCTGCTTGATGCCTGCAGCTTCGTCCAGAGAGCCGCCCAGCACTCTGATCACAGGAACGATGGATTTCCATTCAGGGTTGTCAGAAGCGCCGGAAAGGATGCGGGAAAGGAAAGTGGGTGATACGCCCGCCTCTTTCGCAAGGTTTTCAGAAGTGATATTTCTCTTTGTTTTCAAGGCTTTCAGGTATTCTGCCAACATAAAAGACACCTCATTTTTCTTTTAAGTAACAACCAAGAAACGCAAGCGCAACCGGGTTGCGAATGCGATTATTTACATTTCGGAGGACTTCTGCTATGGTAAAATCACAGAAAAGGACAAACGCCAAAAGCGTTCTTCCAAAGGTCAAATATTAGAAATGGGAGGTTAAAATGAGTTACGAAGAAGCATATGAAATGCTCAGCGAAATGTCCGAGGAAGAGCGCGTGGAAGCGTTTTCGGTGGCGCTGGGACTGCTCAATGAGTATGAGCTGGCAGACATGATGGAGCGCTGCCGGGATATTATCGAGGCCGTGGAAAAACGGTTAGGGAAAGGAGGCGTGTATTACATCGAATAACACACACCAAAATAGAAAGGATGGATGCGCGACAATCACGCCCACAACTGACGCACTGATCGTTTTACGGTTCGCATGACCGCTCCTGTTGCAGCAGGGGCGGTCAATCTTTGTTCAAAAATAGCCCTCCATGCGGAGGGCTTATTGCATTAAACATAATAGGGATTGGGCTTGCAAAGAATCACGATAGTATCAATCAGCCATCCGATTCCAAACAAGCCAACAGTCAGAAGGTATATAATACCCATTCCAATTCTGCCTTCATAAAACTTGTGTGCACCAATCCCGCCTAATAACAAACACAAGAAAAAAGCTACCCACTTATTACACTCTTTCTTTGCGCGGCCTTTTCCATTGATATTTACGTTTTGGTTTTGGTTGGTGTTGTTGATAACCACATTGGGCTGGCTCATTTGCTCCACCTGTTTTCCAAGCAATACAGAAGCACATGCAGAACTGGTTGTTGTATTTCCAATTCCCATTTCACCGGTCAGAAATATCCCATATCCCTTTTTGTACAGCGTTT
>JAGAUM010000142.1 GCA_017620795.1 Clostridia bacterium | reverse complement strand
CACTGCCCACCAAAACCGAAAATTGTTCCTGCTCACACAGGTGCAACACACATTCCTTTTTGCCACAGGAAACAGGGTCTTTTTGCAACGGAACCCCCAAAAGCCGTGATGCGATACGGGTGATGGTGGCGCAGTCTCCTCCGCCACCGCAAGGGGCGCGACGGATGGTCAGCTCATAGCGGTCATAGCGGTTTTTCAGCACGGTGATGCCTAAAATCCGCCGTCCTTTTTTATGGAGCTGTTCATAAAGCTGATGCTCTAACGAGGGGTAACGGACGAACTCGGAATCCAGCTCCTCGGACAGGTCGGTTAAAATCCGTGATACAGTCTGGAACTGACCTGCCACCTGCGCGCAGGTTCCTGCGTTCTGGCGGCGGTGGCGGTTGACCTGTGCTTCTAAATCATAGGCATGGTTGAGAGCGGTGATAAACTCCTCCGCGTGGGGACAACGGCGGCGGAGACGGTCGGTCAGGTCGGCTTTTTCCACGCCCCCCGTTTCGTCCAGCTTGGCAAGAAGGGCGTACGCCTGTTGTTGGGTGCGCAGTACATCCCGATTCCAGCAGACATCACTTAAAGTGCAACCGTTACAGACACTTCCGCGAACCCGATCAAAGATTGCCAGATTCTCTTTGGGAGTACTGGTACGCACAATGCTCCGATAAACTTCCGCCAAGCGCAAAAAGGCGTCTCCCGTCTCGGACACCCGATGGGTCAAAAAGCGGTGGAGTTTTTGGCTTTCCCCTGTTTCCGTCTCGGAAAACAAAAGGCGAAGCCGTAAGTCCAACGGCTTGGGAAAGAGACAAAAAAGCCCGCAAGCGGGCAGAGCGTGCAAGACCCCTGGGGTCTTGAAGGGGCTTCCCAACACCCCCAAACCAAAAACCGAAACGGAGAGCAAAAAGCCCAGTGCACCCAGCACCCGTCCCCGTGGAATCAGTAGGCAAAAGACCAGTACCGAAACGGCAAGGACGCTGATGGCATCTGCCATTGCGCCTGACGCAAAGCCCAAGCAGACCCCAAAGGCAAGGGCGGACAGCACTGCCCGTTCAGGGTCGGTATAAGCGCCAAAAACCAGAGTCAAAAGACACGCCAACACCCCCGAAAAGTCGGCACCCATCAGCCCTGACACCGCCATTAAAAACAGGACACAGACCATCAGTCGGGAAAGGAAATCCCCCTTCCCCTTAAAATGAATCTTGGAAAATGCCAGTGCGCTGAACCCTGCGGATAAGGCAGAAAAGAGCAACACTACTAAATCATAAAGCACAAATCCGCCTGTTGCCCAAGGGATAAATCCCCCTAAAAAGACGGCTATGACAAGGCAAGCCATCCGTACCTCTACACGGCGAAACCGCTCCCCACCCCAAAGTCCGCATAAGTACAGGACACAGACGGCAATTCCTGTGCCAAGCAGGTCTTGGAGGACTCCAAAACTTCCCAAAAAGACACCAAGGGCAGGCAACAGCATCCCCTTGGGGGTCACAAAACGCACTGCAAACAAAGCAATTCCAAAAGGACGGATATCCCCTAAAGGGGTGATTTTGGACAGAGCAAAACAACAAAGGGCAAGCACCACGCTTTGACGCACCCCTTCGGACAACCGTGCTTTGGTAAAAATAGCCGATTTGGACATAGACATACTCCTCTCGGCTTTCATTATAGCGTCTTTGGGACAAGCTTTTTTGTCAAAATTTGGAGAGCTTACAAAAATTGTTTTGACTCTTTTCGACAGGAAGAATATAATAAAGATAGTCTCTGTCCTACATGAGTATTGGTGAACAAAAAATATACATTTTTTAAGATAATTATGCGTAAATAGATGACAAATAGGCAAAAAAATGCTACAATATAGTTAGATATTGAAACTTTTTACAATCTATATAGATAAAAAGAGTTCGACAAATAAGAATTTGTGGAGGTAATATTATATGTGGCTTATATTCGCACTACTGTCTGCAATATTTGCAGCACTTACCTCTATACTGGCGAAGGTCGGCATAGAAGGAGTCAACTCGAATCTTGCAACAGCAATCAGAACTGTTGTCGTAGTTGTAATGGCTTGGGGAATGGTGTTCCTCACAAATGTGCAAAATGGCATTGCTGAAATAAGCAAACGCAGTTGGTTGTTTCTAATTCTATCAGGTTTGGCAACGGGCGCTTCATGGTTGTGCTATTATAAGGCGCTACAGTTAGGTGATGCATCAAAGGTTGTTCCGATTGACAAATTAAGTGTTGTAATCACATTGGTTTTGGCATTTGTGTTCTTACATGAGCAATTTACAATGAAATCGTTGATAGGTTGCATACTTATTGGAATTGGAACTGTGGTAATGGTTCTTTAAATTCTTTATCAAACAGTTCAACAAATTCCAATTTGTTGAACTAAACAGCACATATATTCTAAAAGGGGCAAGGTTGAAATACACCTTGCTCCCTCTCATTTTCTATTATGTATTCATAAAAAGGTCATTGATGCATACCAATACATATCTAATACAGAGACTAAAGCTAAGAGGTGCAGATTATGGTTATGAATGTGATTTACATTTTCAATATTTTAATCGGGCTGGGGCTTTTGTTCTTTCAGCGAAAGGACGTGAACGCCACCATCTGCTGGCTGCTGATTTTTGCTTTTGTGCCGGTGCTTGGGCCCTTGTTTTTCGCACTGTTCGAGTCGGGGTTTTTGCTTTATCTTTTAAGCAAGCAGTACCGTGGCTCGTCGGTGCGTCAGGAGCTGACACAAGAGCTGACACAAAAGTACCAAAAAGCGGTTGCTCCTTTGTCCATCCGTGGTATGGTGCAACAAGCCAAAGTCCCCTACACTGCCGATAATCAGGTGGACTTACTCATTGATGGAGAAGAAAAATTCTCCCGCTTGTTTGAGGACCTCAAGACCGCAACAAAAAGCATCAACGTGCTTTATTTTATCTTCGACCCTACCGAGGAAATCGGACGAAAGCTCATCAACTTGCTTGCCGAAAAGGCAAAACAAGGGGTAAAAGTCCGCCTTTTATATGACCGATTCGGGCGGATGCGCGTGCGAAGAAAAGATTTTTTGGCGCTTATTAAAGCAGGCGGACAGGTGGAGGTCTTTTTACCCTCAGTGTTACGGTCACTACTTTTTGTGAACTATCGTCTCCACCGTAAGTTGGTGGTCATTGACGGAAAAGTCGCCTACACAGGCGGCATCAATGTGGCAGACGAGTATCTGGGTAAAAACCCCAAGCGGACTCCATGGCGGGATACCTCGGTACGGATTCGGGGCAGTGCGGTGGCGCACTTGCAGGTACAGTTTATGGCAGACTGGCTCTTTGTCTGTGAGCAGAATAAGCACCGCCATGACACCGCCCAGGAAGAGGCAGAGCTCCGTAAACAGGTGCTTTTGCCCGACGAGGATGCAGGGAGCATGGGCGTGCAGGTTCTTTCCTGCGGACCGGATACCGAGCTTCCGTATATCCGCGACACATATTTAAAGCTGATTTCGGAAGCGAAAGAGTACCTCTTTATCCAGACCCCCTATCTAATCCCAGGGGATACTCTTTTGGATATGCTCCGCATTGCCGATAACTCGGGCGTAGACGTGCGGATTCTGATTCCTGGGATTCCCGATAAGAAGTTTGTCTATTACGCCACCTTGGCAAACGCCAACCCCCTGCTTCGGAACGGGGTTCGCATTTACACCCATAAGGGGTTTGTCCATGCCAAGACCTTGGTGGCAGACGATAAAGTGTCTGCAGTGGGGACGGCTAATTTTGACAACCGTTCTTTTCGGATTAACTATGAGCTGGCAACGGTAGTCCATGACGAAGAATTTGCCAAAGCCTGCCGTGACACCTTCTTAAAGGATTTGGAAGATGCTACCGAGCTGTTGCCTGACCGCGAAAAGGGCATTGGCTTCTTCTCGCGTATTCGGGAAGGGTTCTGGCGGTTGGTAGGTCCTTTACTATAAAAAGGGTCAAAAACGGAATTGATTTTAAAACCATCCCATGCTATACTGAAGAAAAAGGAGTGAGGACAATGGAAAAAAGAGACTGGGTTTGGGGCTATACCATGAAGAAGGTTCCTTCCACCCCCAGCTTTTACTACGGTGGGACAAGCCACTGCAGTCTGGAGACGGCAGTTTCCTATTTAGGACTGAAAAAGGCAGTGTATCTGAACAGTGCCGAGACCCAAGATGCCATTTGTGACGAGGACTTTTGTTACTTAAAGGATTGTGATGAGGTCGTAATGGCGCTGACCCATTTGGAATATGCAGAGTCAGCCACCAAAATCGGGGAATTTTCCAAGACCCACCCCAACGTCAAGGGTGTCATCATTGACGATTTTTTGGAAGAGCATGGCCCGTCCAAGGATATGACGCCCGAGGACTTAAAAGAGGTTTATGACAACTTAAAGGCGCAGAACCCCGACTTAAAGCTGTGGGTGGTGCGTTATTCCCGTCACCCCATTCATCAGGTAGACCCGTACCTGCCTTATATTGACGGCATCATCTTCTGGGTCTGGATTTCCACCGACCATTACTGGCGCTATCAGTACGAGAACGATACCTGGGCATTAAAGCAGATGGGCAAGGAAGTGGTACAGGGCGTGTTCCTCCACAACTATGGTGAGGACTACTTAAAGCCCATGCCCATGGAGCTGTTAAAACTCCAGATGGACATGATTGGCCGCGCCATCGAGCGTCGGGAGATTGACGGCTTCTGCTTCCTGCAAAACGGCTGGATGAGCCGTGCCGATCATCGGGAACAAGTGCAGTTTATCAAGGACTACACCGACTGGTTCTATGGCACCCATACCGACCGCAGAGGTTAAATAAAAGAGGTTGCAACTGCAACCTCTTTTTTGTACAAGAAAATAACGGAAAAAGGCAAGCCAAATCCCAGCTTTCGTATTATAATAGCCTTGAAAGAAGGCGGTTTTATGCTGAAGAAAGATGTGAATATGCTCTCAGGCTCCATTTTCAAAGGGCTTTTAGCAATCACCCTGCCCATTATGGTCATGAACGTGGTGCAGTCCTTGTTCAACGTCATTGACATGACCATTTTAAAGCGCTTTGACTCCGGCTCTGCCGTTGGTGCAGTCGGCACTTGCGGAACGTTAATCTCTTTGATTACAGGGCTTTTGATTGGCATCTCGTCAGGAGCAAACGTGGTCATTGCCCGACACATTGGTGCAGGGGAACGGGACCAGACCGCCAAAGCAACAGGAAACGCCATCGCCCTCTCCTTAGCAGGGGGACTGCTCCTTTTGGCTATCGGGCAACTGTTTGCACCCCTGTTTTTAAGCTGGACCAACTGCCCTGCCGAGCTTTTTGACCAAGCGGTCTTATACTTCCGCCTTTACTTTTTGGGCGCACCGATTCTGATGTTTTACAATTTCTGTGCGTCGGTGCTCCGCTCCACAGGGGACTCTAAACGGCCCATGATTTTCCTGACCGTGGGCGGTATCGTTAAGATTCTTTTTAACCTGTTATTCGTTGCACGGTTCCACTGGGGGGTCAGCGGTGTTGCCTGGGCAACCATCCTTTCCTGGTCAGTCTCGGCAATCCTGGCACTTTATGCCCTGATTCACACCAAAAGCGTGGTGCATCTGCACTTCCGCTATGTTCGGTTTTACAAGCAGGAGACCTTGGAGATGCTCCGCATCGGCGTTCCTGCAGGTTTGCAACAAGCCATGTATTCCATGGCAAACGTCATCATCACTGCTACGGTAAATACCTTCGGTGCGGCGGCAACAACAGGGATTTCCATTGCCAACAACTTCGACGGGATTTTATACCAGATTTCCTACTCCCCTGCCTTGGCGGTCATGCCCTATGTCAGCCAGAACATCGGTGGTAAGAACATCCACCGCGCCACCCGCGCAGTACTGTTCGGAATTTTAATCACCACCGCCTTGGGAGCGACCTTTGGCGCCTTGTCTGCCATCTTCTCGGCACAGCTTTCTTCCATTATGTCCGACAGTCCCGCAGTTATCGCTTACTCCCAACAGAAAATGGTCATCATTTCCAGCACCTATTTTGTCTGTGGCATTAACGAGATTTTGGGTGCAGGACTCCGTGGTATGGGCAAGCCGACCTACCCTGCCGTCGCCACCTTCCTGTTTATGTGCGTTACACGGTTTTTATGGGTCTGGTTTGTCTTCCCCTTCTGTCCCAATCTGACCTTCTTGTATCTGGTCTGGCCTGTCAGTTGGGTACTGTCGATTTTCTTCCTGCTTCCCTTCTGCATCCAAAGCGTCCGCAAATTCCGATTGGAATTCGCCTAAAAAAAGAGCACCCCATTCGGCGGTGTTTCTTAGGGAGAAGTCGGTTTTGGCTTGTTATTTTCCGCTGATCGTGCGTATAAAAAAGAGCAGACATACATCCAGTATGCCTGCCTTTTTTATATCTT
>JAGAUM010000020.1 GCA_017620795.1 Clostridia bacterium | reverse complement strand
TTTTACCATTCCGTCTTTGATTTCTCGCCTGACCTCGGACACCTACAACGTCCACAGCATGGTGGGTATGATGCAGCGAATGGGCATCCGCGCGCCGATTCTGCTCTTGGGCGGCATCCAGATGATTCTTTTGGGCATCATCGGTCAGTACATCGCCAAAATCTATATCGAGGGGAAAAAACGCCCCATCTACATTGCCCGTGAGGTGCTGTCCAAAGATGAAAAAGATGCGTGAAATCGGTCTCTACCTCCTGTTCGGCGGGCTGACCACCTTGGTCAATTTCCTGACCTATACCTTGGTGGTCAAAACCTTTGGCGTCACCTTATCCAATGCCGTTGCGTGGGTGGTGGCGGTCCTGTTTGCCTTTGTAACCAACCGCAAATGGGTTTTTAGAAGCCCTTCAAAACACTGGGGGAAGGAACTTCTGACCTTCGTAGGCGGTCGCGCCTTATCTGGGGTCTTGGAAATCTTTCTGCCCACCTTGCTCATCACCCTCGGACTTACCCAAACCGCCTTTGATATCCCCGGGTTCTGGGCAAAGGTAGCGGTCAGTATTTTGGTGGTGCTTTTAAACTATGTTTTCAGCAAATTTCTCGTCTTTCAAAACAGGTCATAAAACTTGACGAAAAAGGTAATAAGAGAAATTGACAAACTTATAAAAGCTGTGCTAAAGTGAAATTGTAAGATAATAACAAGAGATTTTTACACAAGAGGATTAGACAGCGTTATGCTTACGATTCCTTTGGCACAATCAAATAAGACTTTTGTTGAACGACAGCATAACGTGTAAATCATCCTCTTAAAGAGGTTTGGTTTGCGCGTTTTTTATTTGAAAGGAGGCTTGCGTGTCGTGTGGAAAGAATGTTTTTTGAGTTTTGGCGTAGTTACAGACAGAGCTTTTGACTAACAAGGAGGCATATTATGAAATTGACAAAACGAGTATTGGCGGTTATTTTATCATTGGCACTGTGTTTACCCTTCTCTTGTGTTGGCGTTTTGGCAGATGACGGCATTCCTGACGATTTGCCGAAAGGTACGATAAAGATTGCAGAAGGAATCTATGCATACACGCCTGATGTTATGACGGCGAATGATAGCGAAAAAGTGAACATTGGAACGGTTCCGGCGTATGGCAATATCGTTCAACCTGGTTCATTTAACAATGTTGTAGTAGAGCCGAGTACGGATTATTTGATTATACAGTGTTCAAAGAACATTCGCATCAATTTTGTCAGAGGAAGTCAATCTGTTTTCGGCAGTAATTTGTTTGATTGGCCAGCCGTAGGGGACAATTACGAAAGACGTTACTACATCGAAACAGATTATTTTAATATGACTAGAGGGGTTGCATATCAAGTGCAATGTACATCGCAGACCAGCAACGCTCAAAATAACGTTCAACTTCGTGTTTATTCGTGGTATAATCAGTCTGGTATTTGATTTTTGAATGTAACCCCTGCCGCTTTTCGGCGGCAGGGGTTATTTCGATAGGAGATGAAGAGATGAAAAAACTCATTTCATTATTCTTGATGATTTGTCTTTTGGGAAATGGTAATGCTTTTGCCGCAGAGGATGAAAGTGCGGCTTTTATGTCCCTTGTCAATGAATCACGGAAGCATTTGCGGATAGGGCTTTTTGTGACAGATGTGACGGAGGATAAAGCCAACCATCGCATCACGTTTAAATCCATTGAAGGCGAGGATACGTCTACCTACGTCATAGATGAAGAAACATTGATTTATACCAGTTCGCTAGATGATGAAAACACGCCAACTCTGGAATGGTTTTTGGACGGTCGGGCGACAGGGATTGATATTGTTATCAAAGAGGCGGACTACTATCGGTTTACGAAAAAGCAAAACGAAACAATCCATGTCAGCGGTGTGGGCGGATTCTTTGATACATTGGTTGGCGTTGGTGGTGGTGACGGCAAAGATGCACAGGATTATTTTTATGACTTCTTTTGGATTTTTGACATCATGCAACCTGATGCCCTGGCAAACGGTTTTGACCGTGTGGACATCACCCGTGGCGAAATGGCACAGGTCTTAATCAATCTACTGCATCTGCGTGGAGCGGAAGCAAGCATCCTGAAGGATGAGGAGTTTGATGATATGCAGCAGGGACATTGGGCTTATAATGCTGTCCATCTATGCAAGCAAGCCGGGTTAGTGAACGGCTATCCCGATGGTACTTTTGGGGTAGATGAGCAGATTACTTATGAGCAAGCTGTCAAGATGCTGGTCAGCGTTTTAGGTTATGCGCCGTTGGCGGCAGAAAAAGGAGGCTATCCTACGGGCTATTTGCAGGTGGCACAAGACATCGGAATTACCGAAGGCGTGAGCTTTGCTGCGACCGATTTTGCTACCCGTGAGACTATTGCTCAGATGATAATGAATCTGGTCTATCTGCCCATAATGGAGCAGACAGGCTACGGCAGAGAACCTCGGTATGAAATCATGGATGGAACCAACGGAAACGAAGTGCTCAATTTTTACGAGAAGTATTTCCGATAAGAGGTCTTTCAAAACAGGTCGTAAGGCCTGTTTTTTATTTGTGAATAATTCCCCGCAAACCTTGACTTTTTGCGGAAAAAAGCATACAATATTAGTATCTATGAAAACGAGAGGACTGAAGTACCATGCTGACACAAGCACCACGCGGCACCAAAGATGTTCTGCCGGCTGAATCCCATCAGTGGCAATGGCTGGAGGAGCATATCGCAGCGGTTTGTAACGCTTTTGGTTATCGGGAGATTCGCACTCCCGTATTTGAACATACCGAGTTATTCGAACGGGGCGTCGGTGACACCACCGACGTGGTTCAAAAAGAGATGTACACCTTCGACGATAAGGGCGGTCGCAGTATCACCCTGCGTCCCGAGGGTACGGCGTCGGTAGGCCGTGCTTATTTAGAGCACAACCTTTATGCCGACATCCAGCCCTGCAAGCTCTTTTATAACATCTCCTGCTACCGTTACGAAAAACCCCAGGCAGGACGTTTAAGAGAATTCCACCAGTTCGGTGCCGAGGTTTACGGAAGCCCTAACCCGTCCATTGACGCAGAGGTCATTTCCCTTGCTATGGCACTTTTAAACCGCGTAGGGCTTGCGGAACTGACCTTAAACATCAACAGCATCGGCTGTCCCACCTGCCGTAAGGCTTATTTAGACAAGCTTCGCGACTATCTGTCCGCCCACAAGGATGATTTGTGCGAAACCTGCCGCACCCGACTGGACAAAAACCCCATGCGCGCGTTGGACTGTAAGGTTCCGTCCTGTGGGGAAATCGTCCACAACGCACCCATGATGACCGACTATCTGTGTGAGGAATGCCAGACTCACTTCGATCAAGTACAGCAGTACCTTCGTGAAATGGGCATTCCCTTCCAGATTGATAAGAGCATCGTCCGCGGTCTGGACTACTACACCAAGACCGTCTTTGAAATCAAGTCCAACGGCATTGGCGCCCAAAGCACTGTTTGTGGCGGTGGACGCTATGACGGCTTGATTGAGGACTTGGGCGGTTCGCCCACTCC
>JAGAUM010000141.1 GCA_017620795.1 Clostridia bacterium | reverse complement strand
GCAAAGGAAGAAGCGTCGGTAAATCCGTCTTTTTTGTTCAACAGTGCGCCGCGGATTTCTTCCGCCAGACGGACAATGACCGAGGTCATTTCCTCACGGGTGATGGGTTGATCGGGATAGAAGTTTCCGTCTGCGCTTAAGTTTTCATCCAATGCACCATAGGCTTTGGCAGCAGAGATGGTGGGGGCAAACCAGGCGCCGTCTGCTACATCGGCAAAGGGTGCTTTTTCATCGGGATGTAAGTTTGTAAGCTTTGCGACCAAGGTCACAAACTCCGCACGGGTGATTTGTGCATCGGGGTCAAAGATATTGGGTGCTTTGCCCGAAATGATGCCGTCTTTCGCCAGGGGCAGAACATAGTTTCTTGCCCAGTGGCCGTTTAAGTCGGTAAAGGTCACCTCTGCCGAAAAGGCAGGAACCATGCCAAAGAGCATGGACAGTAATAAAAGTACACACAAGATTTTTTTCATGAGATTCCCTCCTTGGCAATATTGTAACAAAAAGCAGGGTTTCCGTCAATAGGAAAACCTGCTTTGGGGTTTGGTGTTTTTAAACTATTTTTCGATATTGGAGTTGGTGGTGTCGCCCTGTATCGTAAGGTCTTTTACGTGGGCAATATCCATATCGAAGTTGGGACTTTCGATAAAGGTATTGTCCAAAAACTGCAACCGTTCATGGTACCAGTTTCCGTCACTTTTGACGTGAATGGCGGCGCCACGGAGTCTGCAACCGATAAAGGTGTTGCTTTTCACCGTAATGTCACGGGCATAGTCCGACTCTAAAATATCAAATTCGGGAGTGATTAAGATTCCTGCAATGCCGATGTTCTCGAAAGTGCAATTTTCAACCAATCCGTCAGAGCCTTTGATTAAGACCCCTCTGCCGTGGAGGTTTTTGTAGGTGGTATTGACAATTGAAAAGCCCGAGCAGTTTTTGGACGCGTTGGCAACCCAGTCCCCTGTTTCCCAAGCACCTGACTCCGACAGCGTCACCTGATAGTGCTTTTGGGCAATAAATCGGTCGGTGTTGACATCGCTTTGATAGCTTTCTAATTCCTCCAAGGCGGTGATGAGTGTTTCCGCCACCAGTACCCGCTCGTCCGAATAGATGCGTAACACATCCCCCACTTCGGGGTGGGCGGTTGCCGAGCAGGCAAGAATCACGGTGCGGTCCTTTAAGACCTCTGCAATGCGGAAATAGGAGCCGTAGTTATTAAACCCGTCATCCCCCGATGCGGCAATGAGGCTGTCTTTGATATGCACCCCATGCTCCATCCGTTGCAGGTGCATGGCATCGGCAATGGTGGACATACGGCGGTCTTCGATAGCACCCAAATAGCGTGGGCCGGGGATGATTTGCACCGATTCAAAGGTATGGTCACCATAGCCGTCGGCACAGAAGATGCCGACTTGTCCGCCGTGGATAGTGACCTGCTCCAGACGGCATTGTTTGGAGGTGTCCAGTTTAATGGCATGGCCTGCAGCCAAGCGGTTTCCCCAAGTGAGGGTATCCCCGACCTTAAGCCCTTTTATCCGTGCCACGGTGTTGGAATAGAGCCGATACTGCCGTGGTGCCAAAGCTTCTAAACGGGAGACTTTTAAAGCGTTAAAGCTCCCTGTCTGCAAGTAATCACCCGTTTCTCCGTCAAAGAAGTAGAGCAGGTTGTCATCAGTGCCGTTGCCGACGTCGGGATAACCTGCAGGGATGTAAAAGTCCAGATAGTACCCCTCGGGGTCGATGGCCATCACGGTGCCTTGGAAGTTGGTGGGGTTTTCAAAGTCTAACCGCACATTTTTCAAGGTCACATTTTCGCAATTTTTCAGGAGGATGCCTACCCCTTCCCGACTTTCAAAGAGCAAGGTGGAGTCGG
>JAGAUM010000140.1 GCA_017620795.1 Clostridia bacterium | reverse complement strand
GTTTCCGTTACCTTCGGAAATACCAACGCAACCGCTGTAGATGGTAACATCGTTCATATTGATGCCGTCGCTGTGCTGAATATACATGGGGTATCCTTCGTTGGAAGAAAGAATGGTGATATAATCGCCAACCTTGCAATGCTTGCCGACGCCGACCAGCTTTAAACTATTTAAGCGGTAATGGTTTTCTTCTATTTTCTTAATAATACGGGAAGCAAAGAAGTACCCACTTGAATCAACGCGGGAAAGCTTGAAGTCGCTGTCATGGAAATGCAACTGCATGTTGTCGGTGAAGAACTGAGTGTCGCTTAAGTTCTTATAATATCCGTCTTCGATCTCCAGATCAAAGTAAGAACCTTCAGGGTCAATACCGATGATTTTCGCCTGGGTAAACAGCGGTTCCTCGTAGTCTACCGTAAGACCGTTGATGGTCAGGTTTTTAGCGTTCATCATCTGCAATCCGCGACCGTAGTGCTTGTCAAAAATCAAGGTGACACCATAGGCATTGATGGTGAAGTTTTCCATATTATCCAAGGTCAGGTGAGCAGTGCGTTTTTGGGGAATCTTATACACGCCTGCAGGAATAGTCACTTCGCCTGCTCCTGAAGCATAAGCGTCATCTACCATTTTCTGAATATCTACATCATCATGATAGATATCGCCGTACATGGGGTGATATTCGCCGTTTTTAATGGTTACAACAGGCTCGTCCAGTTTCTTGTCCAAACGGTTGAAAATGACCGATGCTTCGGCACGGGTCGCCAAACCTTGAGGATTGAAAGAGCCGTCAGGGTTACCTGTAATGACGCCTAAAGAAACTGCTTTTGCAATGGCTTCGTTTGCCCAAGCAGAGAAGGCGGTGGTATCGGTAAAGCTTAATTCAACAGGTACCAAAATACCACGGAAGCTTTCCCAAAGGCGAACGATGATGGCGGTCATCTCCTCACGGGTGATGGGAGCATCGGGGTTGAAGCAGTTGTTGACAACCATTTCTGCAGGGATTAAGCCACGGGATTGGGCTTCACTGACCGTTTTTGCAAACCACTGGGATTCTTCAATGTCCGAAAAAGACTTTTCAAAATTGGGGGTGGGAACCGAGGGGACTTTCAATGCCAAAGTCAAAAACTCTGCACGGGTCATGTTGGCTTCGGGGTCGAAAGTGTTGACGCTTTTACCGCTGATGATTCCTTTTTCATATAAAGGTAAAACGTAGCTTTCTGCCCAATGGCCTGAAAGGTCGGTAAAAGGAGATGCCGCAAAGGCAAAAAGGGGAGAAACGCTTGTCAATAAGCAGAGCGTTAGCACCACAGCAAGGAACTTTTTCATTGTAATTACCTCTTAGTTTTCTTTATAGTTCTTGACGTTATCACCCTTTTCAATTGTGGGGATACTTCCCTCAAATTTGTTACCGCTTAAGGTGATGCCGTCGAGATTTTCGATATAAAGCTGTTGGGTGGAATTGTTACCTGCAATGAAGGTACAATCCTTTACAGAGACATTCTGTGATTCGGAAACGTAAAGCTGTACGCCGTAGTTATTATCAAAGGTACACCCTTCAAAAGTGATGTTTTGGTTTCTGGACTTTATGGCATCATGCTCACCGAAAAGGCCTGCGCCAAAGATACCGCGGTCATCTACGTGGGCTTTATCAAATCCACATTCTTTAAAGGTAACGTTTTTAAAGGTCAGGTCACGGATGTACCCCGATTCCAACCAATGGAGCTCGGGACCTGCACGCAGAGCAATGGGGCGTCCCTGTACCAGACAGTCTTCCACCAGACCGCCTGCTTTGATAATCAATCCGCGAGCACCTTCAATGAACTGACAGTTCTTTAAAATAAAGTGATAGCTGATTTCCTGCTCGTTTTCAATCCAGCTGCCTGCGGCGATTGTGACCTTCTTATCTAAAGTGACCTTGTACTTTTCGATGGGCTTAAAGGTCCAGACACCTACATTCTGCTCTAAGCTGATATCGGTCTTGTAGTCATCTGCCTTGGTGGCAGATACGATGGTAGCAGAATCGATGTATTCATAGTTTTCGTCATAAAAACGTAACACATCTCCTGCTTCAAATCGGGACCCCAGTTTTCCGGAGCCGACCATGATTGCATTGCCGCCGACGTTTTCATAAGCACGGTGATAGATACCGTGGATGTTTACACCGTCGTCGGTGTTGCCATAGACATAGCAGTCATAAGCTTCAAATCCCTTGGTAAGACCGGTCATGTGGAAACCTGTACCGGAAATGGAGAACAGTCGGGGAGTGGTAGCACCCAAAGGAGTCGGTCCGGGGAGCATCCGTACATTTCTGTAGACACTGGGAGTGTTGGGGTTACCGTAGTTTTCGGAAATTCCGACGCAACCGCTGTAAATGGTGACATCATTCATTTTGAATCCGTCACTGCCGTGGATGCCGAAGGGATATCCTTCGTTATTGGACAAGAAGGTAAGATAGTCGCCTGCGCCCAGTCCCTTCGATGCACTGACCAGTTTTAACGCATTCAGACGATAGGTGTTATCGGTCAACTTCTCAATGTTTCTGCGTGCCAATGCGACCGAGTGCGGGGAATCTCTGTGCGTCTTTCCGTCTGCCGTGAAAAAATGCACGGACATGGAATCAGTGAAGAAGTTGGTATCTTTTAAGTCAAAGTAATAGCCGTCTTCCACTTCGATGTCAAAGAAGAAACCGTCGGGGTCACGGGCGATGATTTTTGCCTGGGTGAACAAGGGTTCTTCATAGTCTACAGTTAGTCCGTTGATGGTCACGTTCTCGGTGTTGTCAATGACAAAG
>JAGAUM010000019.1 GCA_017620795.1 Clostridia bacterium | reverse complement strand
CTTTGATTTGTTCGTTAAAGCACTTTTAGAGTTCTTCGATACAGGGGAGATTAAAGCCCCTCACGAACAGACCATTGAGGTTATTGCCATCCGTGAAGCGGCAGAAAAAGCCCTAAAGGATCCCTTTACTTGGGTAACCGTTGAATAATAAAAGAGGATTGCTTTTTAGCAATCCTCTTTTATTTACAAATATTAGGTTGAAATTTGCCAGAACCTATGCTATAATTCAAGCTGGAGTAAGAGGAGGTTTATATGACAAAGTTGATTTTAGTCCGTCATGGTGAGAGCGAAGCCAATGAGTTGGGTTTATTCGCAGGTCATCTGGATGTAAATTTGACAGAACGAGGTTTAAAACAAGCCGAACTTACGGCAGAATATATTGTGTCTCATTATGTTGTAGACAAGGTTTATGCAAGTGATTTGAAACGCGCCTATAACACCGGCAAGGCTGTTGCGGAAAAAGCAGGAGTTCCGATTATCCCTAGACAGGACTTGCGTGAAATCGGTGCAGGGGATTGGGATGGAAAACGGTTTGACGATTTGGACAAACTATATCCCAAAGACTTTGAGGTATGGTATCGGGAATTACCTCATGCCCGTTGCACCAATGGTGAAGCTGTGGCGGAGGTGTCGAATCGTGTTTATAGGGCGATGGTTGAAATTGCGCAGGAAAATGACTGAAAGTCCGTTGTGCTTGCCAGCCACGCAACTCCCATTCGCACTGCACTGGCAATGATTCAGCCGCAAAAGCTGGACGCCATGGACGCGTTGGGTTGGGTTCCTAACGCTTCAGTCACGGTTCTTTCTTATGAGGACGGACGCTGGACCACCGAGTTGGTGGGGATGGCAGATCACTTGGCAGAACTGAAAACAGTTTTACCCGCAAACGTATAAAATCAAAGCACGGAGGTAATTATGGACATTTTTAGTGTACTGGCATTAATCGGTGGTTTGGCATTATTCCTTTATGGTATGGATTTGATGGGTGATAGCCTAAAAAAGCTGGCAGGCGGTAAGCTGGAATCCATTTTAGCGAGTCTGACTTCTACCCGTTTCCGCGGTTTTTTATTAGGACTGGTGGTTACTGCTGTCATCCAATCTTCTTCGGCAACAACAGTCATGCTGGTCGGTTTTGTAAACTCTGGCATCATGAAACTGGGTCAGACCATCAGCATCATTATGGGTGCCAACATTGGTACGACCGTTACTTCTTGGCTATTAAGTACCGCAGATATTCAAGGCACAGCAACCTTGATTAAACTCTTAAAGCCTGAATCCTTTACCCCCATTTTAGCGGTTATCGGTTTGTTGATGACCATGACTGCTAAGAATGATAAGCGTCGAAACACTGGCTCAATGCTGATTGGTTTCGCCGTTTTGATGTTCGGCATGAACGCGATGGGCGACGCGGTAGAAGGTCTTCGGGATAACGAATCTTTCACCAATATCCTGACCATGTTCTCTAACAACCCGATTATGGGTATTTTAGTCGGTACGATTTTCACCGCCATCATTCAGTCTTCGTCGGCATCGGTCGGTGTCCTGCAGGCACTGGCACTGTCCTGTGTCATTCCTTATTCCACGGCGATTCCTGTTATTTTGGGACAGAATATCGGTACTACTATCACTCCGATTATTTCGGCAATCAGCGGTAATACCGAATCCAAGCGCGTTGCAGCTTCTTGCTTGTACATCAAGATGATTGGCGTTATTGTGGTGTCGGTTGCATTTTACCTGATTCATTCTGTGGTAGGCTTTGCGTTTATGAGCGAGGCGGTCTCGGCATTGGAAATTGCGGTCATTCACACTCTGTTCAATATTCTTTCTACGGTCATTTTGATGCCGTTTTGCAAGCTGATTGAAAAGCTGGCAATCAAAACTTTCCCCGAAAAAGGTAAGCGCGAGGACGATACTTTCGCGACTTTGGACGATCGTTTCCTGTCCATTCCGTCTTTCGCAGTAGAGAAGTGTAAGGAACTGGTTTGTGACATGGCGCGCATTTCTGCGGAGACCTATCGCAAGGCAGCAAGCTTGGTGGAAAACTTTGACCCTGATGTGTTCGAGGAAATCGAGCGGTTGGAAGGCAAGGTAGATAAATACGAAGATAAAACCAGTACCTATCTGATCAAGATTGCGGCACAGCAACTGTCTTCTAAAGATAGCCGCGAGGTTACGGAGCTTTTGCATTGCATCGGTGATATTGAGCGTATTTCCGACCAT
>JAGAUM010000139.1 GCA_017620795.1 Clostridia bacterium | reverse complement strand
CGGATTTTAAGCCATTCGGAGACCGCATCGGTAGGTAGCAAAGCGGAAACCAACCCCGAACTGTTGTTAGACAACTATGTGGGACGGAACGGCCCCTTTACCGTGACGAAGAAAAAGACCACCGACCCCAATGGTGTGGTTGCCATTTCGGGTGCAACGGTGACTTCCCGCGCTGTGAATGAAGCCATTAACCGTGCCATTGAATTGGCAGACGCGTACACCGATACTTGGGTACCCGAAGGAGAGGAGGGAACGGAGGAATGATCAAAACCTTAAAAAACGGACTTTTTACCGAGAACCCCACCTTCGTTCAGCTCTTGGGCATGTGTCCTACACTGGCAGTTACCACCACCGTCTTTAACGGGTTTGGTATGGGCATTGCCGCAACGGTAGTTTTAATCGGCTCTAACGTGGTGGTTTCTCTGCTCCGTAAGCTGATTCCCAACAAGGTGCGTATTGCCGCTTACGTGGTTATTATCGCAGGGTTCGTTTCCTTGATTGAAATGCTTTTGGGCGCGTTCGTTCCTGCCCTGTCCAAGTCCTTGGGTATCTTCTTACCCTTAATTGTTGTAAACTGCATTATCTTAGCCCGCGCAGAAGCCTTTGCTTCTCAAAACGGGGTCTTAAAATCCGCCGTGGACGGTCTGGGCATGGGCTTGGGCTTTACAGGCGCTTTGGTCATTATTTCCGCCATCCGTGAAATCATCGGCTCGGGCACCCTTTTTGCAGGGCTTCCCTTTGCCATTTCCATTCCCGGTTACGTGGATATGCCTGCCACCATCTTTGCACTGCCTGCAGGCGGATTCTTGACTTTGGGTTTGGTCTTGGCGGTCATTAACGCCATTCGCCTGCGGAAGGAGGAATCGAAATGAGCGAATACTTCTCCATCATCATCGGAGCAATCTTTGTTCAGAACTTCGTCCTCGCACGGTTTTTAGGCTGCTGTCCTTTCTTGGGCGTATCCAAAAAGACGGACACGGCGCTGGGCATGGGCATGGCAGTAACCTTCGTTATTACCATGGCGTCTGGAATCACCTGGTTGGCTTGGAACTTGCTCCACCTGCTCTTTGGTGCCGAGGCGGACTTCTTGCAAACCATTTTGTTTATTCTGATTATCGCCTCGCTGGTACAGTTCGTTGAAATCGTTTTAAAGCGGTTTTTGCCTGCGTTGTATGAATCCTTGGGTATTTATCTGCCCTTGATTACCACCAACTGTGCTGTGTTAGGCGCCGCCATCATCACTGCCGAATATACCGACTTTTTAAAGGCAATCGTCTTTGGTTGTGCGGCAGGTGTTGGCTTTACGCTGGCAATCGTCCTCTTGGCTGGGATTCGGGAGCGGTTGGCTTCCTCCAACATCCCCCGTGCCTTGCAGGGCATGCCCATTACTTTGATTACCGCTTCGCTGATGGCTCTGGCATTCATGGGCTTCGGCGCATTCGGCGCATAAGGAGGATAATATGTCATTATTTTTTCAAGGAATTATCGCTCCTGCGCTGATTATCGGTGCTTTTGGTTTACTCTTCGGACTCTGCCTGACCTTTGCCGCGCGGAAGTTTGCAGTCGAGGAAGACCCCCGTATTGAGGAGATCCACGCCCTGCTTCCCGGTGCAGACTGTGGCGCTTGTGGCTACCCCGGTTGTGGCGGTTACGCCAACGCATTATTAGAGAATCCGTCCTTGTTGGGCGCTTGTAACGCCTGCTCTGCTGAAAGGGAACAAAAAATCGCTACGATTTTAGGCATCACGGCAGAGGAGAAGGCGGCTCGGGTGGTGAAAATCACCTGTCAGGGCGATTGCATCAATGCCAAAGCCAAGTACAGCTACGAGGGAATGTCCAGTTGCCGTAACGCCCTGCGTTTGGGCG
>JAGAUM010000018.1 GCA_017620795.1 Clostridia bacterium | reverse complement strand
ATTGCCAGAATTCCTGCAATGGCAATCCGCTGTTTCTGTCCACCCGACAGTAAATGGGGAGCGTGACCTTTGTATTCAACCATGTTGACTGCTCTTAACGCCTCGTCGATGCGCTCACGGATTTCTTCGGGGTCAACGCCTAAGTTTTCAGGGCCAAACGCCACGTCCTCTTCCACGATGGTGGCGACAATCTGGTTATCGGGGTTCTGGAATACCACCCCTACCGAGCGACGGATGTCCAGCACCCGTTCAGGGTCAGAGGTGGAAACTCCGTCGATTAAAATTTCTCCCGAATCGGGGAGAAGGGTGGCGTTTAACAGCCGTGCCAGAGTGGACTTGCCCGAGCCGTTATGCCCTAAAATAGCAGTAAACGACCCTTCTTCCACCGTCAGCGAAAAATCCTCCAAGATGGTCTTGGGGGTTTCATTTTCCGATTCCTGATAGCGATAAGTGATGTCTTTAACCTGAATCATGCTTCCTCCTCTTCCCATCGTCCGGTAGCACCGCAGGGCAAAAACAGCCCCGAGTTTCCGATGGGCAGACCGATTTCATCGGTGGTCAGCTTGCCGGGGAAGGCTTTTCCAACCGTCAAGGCAAGCAGGTTCTTTAACACCGAGGGGGCAAGCCCCGTGGTGTATCCGTTCAACACGAAAAAGAGGGGACGGTCGCTTAACACCTTCACACCGGTGGAAAGCAAACCGAAAATCTCTTCTTCCATGGTCCAGACCTCGCCATTGGTGCCACGACCGTACGAAGGCGGGTCCATAATAATAGCATCGTAAGTGTTGCCGCGGCGGATTTCCCGCTCCACAAACTTTCGGGCATCGTCTGCTAAATAGCGGATGGGCGCCGATTCCAGTCCGCAGGCACGGGCATTGTCCTTCGCCCAAGACAAAATCCCCTTGGACGCGTCTACATGGCAAACACTTGCCCCTTCCTTGGCGCAAGCCATGGTGGCTCCGCCCGTATAGGCAAAGAGGTTTAATACTTTAATGGGGCGGTTGGCGTTGCGGATTTTTTCACGCATCCACTGCCAGTTTACCGCCTGTTCGGGGAATAACCCCGTATGCTTGAATCCTGTGGGCTTGACACAGAAGGTCAGATCCTCAAAGCGGATGGTCCATTGCTCGGGCAGGGACTTTTTGGTCTCCCAATGTCCGCCACCCTTGTTACTGCGGTGATACTTGGCATCGGCAATCGCCCAGTCCGCATTGGTGACCGAGCTCTTCCAGATGGCCTGCGGATCGGGACGGTCTAAAACCGCCTTGCCCCAGGATTCCAACCGCGCGCCACACTTGGCGTCCAGTAACTGATAGTCCTTCCAATCTTTCACTGCCCACATGGTGATTTCCTTCTTTACTATATAATCAATCTATTTTACCATTTTTCCCGAAATTCGTCAATCCCCGAGAGAAATAAAAAGACCCGCCAGTGTGACGGGTCTTTTTATAAAAAGGGGGATGAAAAAAGTATTGTGTGGTATGGTCTTATTATAGGAAATTCTGCCCAAAAATACAAGAGAAATTCTGTACAATGTTTGAAAAAACATTCGACCGTTTTTGTGCAGTTTCAACAAATTCAGCCCAAAGCCACCTTCAAAGCGTCGAAAAGATTCCGCACGCCGATGACCTTGACCCCTTCGATATTCTTTAAAGAACGGAGGTTATTATGGGGGAGAATAATGGTCTCAAACCCCAGCTTTGCGGCTTCCATGACCCGCCTTTCGGCTTGGCTCACTGCCCGAATCTCACCCGTTAAGCCCACCTCGCCGAAAGCGGCAAGCTTGGGGGATAAGGGCTTGTTTTTAAAGTTAGAGGCAATCGCCAGCACCAACCCCAAATCCGCTGCAGGCTCGTCTAATCTTAACCCACCGATGACATTGACATAAGCATCCTGCCCCGACAGGTTCAGCCCTGCACGCTTTTCCAGCACCGCCATCAGCATAATCACACGGTTATAGTCCACACCGTTGGCGGTTCGACGGGGGAGTCCAAAGGCGGTAGGTGATAACAACGCCTGAATCTCTGCTAAAATGGGTCGGGTGCCTTCCATGGTGGCAAGGACACAAGACCCCGAAATATCCTCGGGTCGGTCGGTTAAAAAGAGGGCAGAGGGGTTGGGGACTTCAATCAGTCCGTCCTCCTGCATCTCAAACACACCAATCTCATTGGTGGAGCCGAATCGGTTTTTGACGCTTCTTAAAATGCGGAAGGTCTGGTGGCGGTCGCCTTCAAAATATAACACGCAGTCCACCATGTGCTCCAGCACCTTGGGCCCTGCAATGGCGCCATCCTTGGTCACATGCCCGACGACGAAAACGGGCACCCCGTTGTCCTTGGCATACTTCATCAAAGAAAGGGTCACTTCCCGAACCTGCCCGACACTGCCGGGAGCGCCTGTCAACCGCTCGGTATACATGGTCTGGACCGAGTCGATCATCAGATAATCGGGTTTTAACTGCAACGCTGTTTCCAAAACCGTGTCAATATCCGTCTCGGACAGCAAGAGCAGGTTGTCCGAGGACACACCCAAACGGTTGGCACGGAGCTTAATTTGCTTGGGAGACTCTTCCCCCGAAACATAAAGCATCTTTTCGGCAGACGCCAGCCGTCCGCAGATTTGTAACAATAAAGTAGATTTACCAATCCCGGGGTCACCGCCGATTAAGACCAGCGAGCCCTTGACAATACCGCCGCCCAGCACCCGATCCAGCTCTCCGATTTGGGTACGGGTCCGTTCTTCCTCACGGCTCTCAATCTGGGTAATGGGCAGTACACGCGATGTCGCAGGCGTCGCCACACGGGCGGAGGCACTTTTGGGCTTTTCCGCACTGCGGACTTCTTCGGTTAAAGTATTCCATTCATTGCATTCAGGACACTTGCCTGCCCAACGGCTCTGTTCCGAACCGCAGTTAGAGCAGACAAAAACGGTCTTGGTTTTCATCAAAATCACCTTCTTTATGAATATTCTACAACAAATCTTTTAAATTGTCTATTTAAAATTCATAATTTCACTATTGATTTTGTAATAATTATGAAGTATAATGAATTGAACTTAATCATCACGAAAGAAGGCTTGGGAGGAAGTTATGGAAACTGCACTGTTTGTTTTCAGCATCATACTTCAGGCGTTTGTATTATCTTTAGGAACTTATTATTTCATCGTTTCGCTCTTTGGCTGGATGCCCAAAGCCAACGATGAGCT
>JAGAUM010000138.1 GCA_017620795.1 Clostridia bacterium | reverse complement strand
CCACCGCCCGTCAGTGTGACAACAACCCCCAAGGTACCAAAACCTTTGACGGTTACGGCTACGGCTATTTAATCTGGAAAGCCCCCCGTAACGGCTTTGCCTTTATCGGCATGGGCGACCAGTTCGCCATCTGCGACCCCGAAACGGACATCATCTGCATCGTCCATTCGGACAATCAGGGAAAAGGCACTTATTCCCGAGAAGTTCTTTATGGCAAGCTCTATGAAAATATCATCGACCTTGCAGGAGAACCCTTGCCCGAAGATACGGAGGCTTATGAAGAACTGGAAGCGTACCTTTCCTCTCGCAAGCTTCTCTGCGTCAAGGAAAACGCCGATAACCCCTTTAAGACCGAAATTGACGGCGTAACCTACGCCTTAGAGCCCAATCCCATGGGAATGAAGTGGGTGCGCTTCGACTTTGAAGGGCAAAAAGGCAGCCTGTCTTACGAGAACGCACAGGGCGAAAAGACCCTTCTTTTCGGCTTGGGAGAGAATGTCTTTTCCAAGTTTCCGCAGACGGGGTATTCCCTTTGGACCGCATCGGTTCCCGAAGCAGGCAACCGCTACGACTGTGCCGCTTCCGCCGATTGGCCCGAGCCTCAAAAGCTACGGATTAAAGTCCAAGCCATTGACAAATATTTCGGCAATCTGAACATGACCTTCCGCTTTAAAGGGGACGAAGTCGCTATCCTGATGGAGAAGAACGCCGAAGCTTTTTTCAACGAGTATCAAGGTAATGCCTGTGGTAAAAAAGTCAGCGAGTAATCGCTGACTTTTTCTTCTTTATAATGCCTCTTGATTTTTGGAAAAAAGTGTAGTACAATAAACCTTATACAATGATTGACTGAAAAGAAGGGAATAAAATGGCAGTAAAATACGGAAAGAAGAGAAGCAGACAGAACACGGTTTTGTATACCGTGGTAACAGCGCTTCTATTGAGTATTGTCTTTTTAGCAATGGTCGGCAACTTCTACTCCCGTGCAGAGGATGAGGCGTATGAGATGCTTCATACTCAGACCAAACAAATTAAGGATGATTTGACCCTTCAACTCCTGTCCGACCGTGAGAATTTGGTCTCTATGGCGAACTTTGCCGCCAAGTTATACGCAGATGGCGAGAGCTATGACATCATGTTAGATTCCTTTAAGCCCATTGGACTGATTGCCAACATCGGCATTTTAACTCCGGAGGGCATTTTTATTACCCGTGAAGGGGAGCTTGATTTAGGTCAATCCATTTCCTTTCTGGCAGAAGCAAACCGGGGTGCTTATATCAGTGGCCGTGTCCCTGACCTGACCAATGAGAAGGTAGAGCTTGTCCGTAGTGCTGTGCCCATCCGTGTGGAGGATCAGACCGTAGGCATTTTGTACGGCATTGTTCGTTTAGACGGCTTGGATGGCAAGTACGACAAAATGGCAAAGGAGTTAGATGCCCAGCTCTATGTGTACGAAACGCTAAGCGGAGACTATGTGATTGACACCGTTCGTGACCAATTAGGCAATGTGTCCGAGTTAAAGGACCGCAAATACACCAACGGCAACTCTTATGAAGCCATGAAGCAGACGGATAAAGGCTTTACCTCGTTCATCTCTGCTTATTCGGGCGAGGAACTGTACTTACACTATTCCCCCATCGAGGAACTGGGGTGGACCATTATGCTTGCCCGCCCCGAATCAGAGGTATTTGCTGCAGCACATAGCATTTTCAGAATGTTGCTCTTTACCTTCTTGCTGATGGCGCTGATTATTGTCTGCTATCTGGCGGTATTGATGCGTGATGCCAAGAATCACTCGGAAGTCACCACTTGTGCGTCCAAAATCCGCAAGCTGTTACTGGAATTAAACCAGCAACAAGGAAACATCAATACTGCGTTAAAAGAGATGGCATCCTTCTCCAAAGCCCGTTCTGCCTTCTTCTTCAATGCAGACGGAGAGGACTATAACTATGCTTTTCCGAATTATGTGAAAGTCCTTTTAACGGGTGAGGACCGTCGGTACTTCATTGCCCAAATCCTGCGCTATGCGGCAGAACTGCACCAGATTAACAACGCATCTTTAAGCTTGATGCGCATCATCCCCAATGCCCATCTGGAAAAAACAAACCCCGAATTTTACGACTTTTTGCGGAACCACCAAATTCGTGAAATCTCGTTTGCATCGGTCATTGACAAGAACAACCGCGTGGGAATTTTAGGCACCATGAACCCCAAAAAGAGCCGAAAAGTCCGCTTGCTTTTGGAAGAGATTGCCTTCTGCTTCTCCATCGCTTTTTATAACAAGTCCCACTTGAACAAGACGGAGCAGGCAGCCACTACCGACTCTTTAACAGGGGTCTTAAACCGTGTGGCGTACAAAAAAGACCTGTTGGAGCTGGATGCAGACAAAGCGGAGCAGTTTACCTGCATCTATATTGACGTCAACGAGCTTCATCTGCGGAACAATCGCTACGGCCACGCCGCAGGGGACGAGATGCTTTTATACATCGCCAACAGCTTAAAAGAGCTGTTTTACCGCCATCGGGTCTATCGCATGGGCGGAGATGAGTTCTTGATCTTTGTCCAGGGCGTTGAGCTGGAGACGGTCAAAACGAAGCTAGACCTGTTTATGGGCCAGTTAAAGCTTAAGGACTACCATGTTGCCATCGGTGTGTCCCATCGCACCCAGAACACCGACACCGAGGAAATGGTTCGGGAGGCAGAGGTGCGGATGTACGAAGCCAAGGCGGAGTACTACCAGAACAAAGAGCAGAGCGTGTCCAAGTCTGTTTCTCAAAACTATGTGCAGATTGAAACAGGGATTCAGGAAATTGACGCCATGCTTTCCATCTTAAAGGACCACTACCATGGCATCTATCGGGTCTCGTTGGACACCGACCGTGCCCGTCGGATTTTAATGCCTGCATATTTGGGCTATCAGGAGAAAGAGGACCACTTCACCCAACTGCTCAAAAAGTATGTTGATGAGTTGGTGGACGCAGACTTCCATCGTCCTTTGAGGGGCTTTATGAACTATGATTCCTTAAAGCGTCAGCTGTCCGAAGGCAAAACACCGAGGATTACCTTTAAGAAGGTCAACGGAGAGGTGGTCATTTTAAGCGTTTATCGGTTAGACGAAACGGACGAAAATGTCGCCAACACTCTTTGGGTTTTTGCAAAAGATTAAAAGAGGTTTGACAAAGACGGGTCATTGTGCTATAATCAGCTCAGTTTATATTTGGCAAAACCGATGAAAGTCGGCGACGCAAAGCAAAGAGGCTACGGCGATACGCTATGCCAGTCCAGCTGCAATGATACAAGGTCTTATAAGACGTTGGTTGTTGCAGCTTTTTCTTTTTTCGAGGGGGGATTGTATGAATGTTGTAATACGGGAAGAAAAGAAGTTCTTAATCAGCATCGAAGAATTCCGCGACAAGTCCCATTACCTAGACATGCTGATGATTCAGGACGCCCACAACGGCATCGACGGGTATTGCATCCGTTCCTTGTACTTTGACACCCTCTATGACGACGATTTTTTCGAGAAGTTAGAAGGGGTGGAAACCCGACGAAAAATCTGTCTGCGTATCTATGACCCCAAGAGCGACTTTGCCATGCTGGAGATGAAGCAAAAGCAAGGCGCGGCGCAGAAAAAACGCTCCCTTCGGATGAGCCGTGAGGATGCAGAGGCACTGATTCAAGGCAGGTACGAGGTGTTATTGCATTATGAGGAACCCTTTGCTCAGGAGTGTTACGCCCTGATGCAGACCCGATGCTATCGGCCCAAGACCATTGTCCAGTACAACCGCAAAGCGTACATCGCTAAAGAAAACAAAATCCGCATCACCTTTGACAACAACATTGTTGCTACCGAAAGCTGTTTTGACCTCTTTTCGGAGCATTTAGTCATGAACCCCGTTTTGGATAAGTTCAACGTGGTGCTGGAGGTCAAGTTTAACGGATTTTTACTGGACTATATCCGCCGTCTGATTAATAGTATCAACAAAAGTGAGCT
>JAGAUM010000137.1 GCA_017620795.1 Clostridia bacterium | reverse complement strand
TATCCGCAAGGTACGGGCATTGGGCTTTGCAGTGAAGCTGGACACCAATGGCGCCCGACCCGAGGTATTAGAGGCATTATTAAAGGAAGACCTTTTAGACTATGTGGCAACGGACATCAAGTCCTCGCCTGACCGTTATGGGGAGGCGGTGGGCATCCCGAACTTTGACCTTGCGCCCGTAAAAAAGAGCGTGGCGCTGTTGGAAGCATCGGGTTTACCCCACGAGTTTCGCACCACGGTGGTCAAAGAACTCCATGACGAACAGTGTATACAAGATATTGGGGTTTGGTTAAAAGGAGACACAAAATATTTCTTGCAACAATTCCAAAATGACAAGCCTTTAATCGGTCAGAATCTGACCCCTCATAACCCCGAAACCCTTGATTTATTCAGGAAAATCCTGCTTCCCAGTCTCCCGAACACCGAACTTCGAGGCATCTGAAAAGTGGCACATGTTGTGCCACTTTTTTATTTTTAACACAAAATATTGTGGTTTTGGTATTGACAAGCGCCACAATCGGTGGTATACTGGAGAAGCCACTAAAGAAGGAAAGGGGATTTATATATGTATCAAGTAATTAAACGTGACAATAAAGTAGCTGAGTTTGACATCTCCAAAATCAGCGATGCCATCGTCCAAGCGTTTGAAGCTTGTGAAAAACAATTCCATCCCTCGGTCATTGACCTGTTGGCATTAAAGGTCACTGCCGATTTCGAACCCAAAATCAAAGAGGATATGATTGCTGTTGAGGACATTCAGGATAGCGTTGAGCAGGTTCTGATTCAGGCAGGCTATGCCGATGTTGCCAAGGCATACATTCTCTATCGCCGTCAGCGCGAGAAGTTGAGAAACTTAAAGTCTACCTTCTTGGATTACAAAGAAATCGTAGACAACTATGTCAACATCAACGACTGGCGTGTCAAAGAGAACTCCACCGTTACTTATTCGGTCGGCGGTCTGATTCTCTCTAACTCGGGCGCCATTACCGCCAACTACTGGTTGTCTGAAATCTATGACGATGAGATTGCCAACGCTCACCGCAACGCAGACATTCACATCCATGACCTGTCCATGCTGACTGGCTACTGTGCAGGTTGGTCCTTAAAACAGTTGATTCAGGAAGGCTTGGGCGGTGTTCCCGGTAAGATTACCTCGGCACCTGCCAGCCACTTGGCTACCCTGTGTAACCAGATGGTCAACTTCTTGGGCATCATGCAAAACGAGTGGGCGGGTGCGCAGGCGTTCTCGTCCTTTGACACCTATCTGGCTCCTTTCGTGAAGGTTGACAACCTGACCTATGAGCAGGTTAAAAAGAGCTTGGAGTCCTTTATCTTCGGTGTCAATACCCCGTCCCGTTGGGGTACGCAGGCACCCTTCTCCAACATCACCTTAGACTGGACCGTTCCCAACGACCTGGCAGAGCTGAACTGTATCGTCGGCGGTAAGGAAATGGATTTCAAGTACAAGGATTGTAAGGCTGAAATGGACATGATCAACAAGGCCTTCATCGAAATCATGATCGAAGGCGATGCCAACGGCCGTGGCTTCCAGTACCCGATTCCCACCTACTCCATCACTGCGGACTTTGACTGGTCGGAAACCGAGAACAACCGTCTGTTGTTCGAGATGACCTCCAAGTATGGTACGCCCTACTTCTCCAACTACATCAACAGCGATATGGAGCCCTCGGACGTTCGTTCCATGTGCTGCCGTCTGCGTCTGGACCTGCGCGAACTGCGCAAGAAATCGGGTGGTTTCTTCGGTAGCGGTGAGAGCACCGGTTCTGTCGGTGTTGTTACCATCAACATTCCGAGAATCGCTTATCTGGCTGAGAGCGAGGAAGAGTTCTTCAAACGCCTCGACCATATGATGGACATTTCCGCTCGTTCCTTAAAGGTCAAGCGTGACACCATCACCAAGCTGTTGGATGCTGGCTTGTATCCCTACACCAAGCGCTACTTGGGTACTTTCGCAAACCACTTCTCCACCATCGGTTTGGTGGGTATGAACGAAGCAGGCTTAAACGCACGCTGGATCGGCAAGGACATGACCTCTGCTGAGACCCAGGAATTCTCCAAGAGAGTTTTAAATCACATGCGTGAAAGACTGTCCGACTATCAGGAGAAGTACGGCGATCTGTATAACCTGGAAGCAACTCCTGCAGAGTCCACTTCCTACCGTCTGGCAAAGCACGATGTGAAGCGTTACCCCAACATCCGCACTGCCAACATGGACGGCACGCCCTACTACACCAACTCCTCGCACCTGCCCGTTGGTTTCACCGACGACATTTTCGAAGCGTTGGCCATTCAGGACGAACTGCAGACATTATACACCTCGGGTACTGTTTTCCACGCTTTCTTGGGCGAGAAGCTGCCTGACTGGAAGGCTGCTGCAAACCTGGTTCGCAAGATTGCAGAGAACCACAAGCTGCCCTATTACACCCTGTCGCCCACCTACTCGGTCTGCCGTGACCACGGCTACATCATCGGTGAGCATTATAAGTGTCCCACCTGCGGTCAGCCTGCGGAGGTCTACAGCCGTATCACCGGTTACTACCGTCCGGTTCAGAACTGGAACGACGGTAAGACCCAGGAATACAAAGACCGCGTAACCTATGACGTACTGGGCAAGTCGGAACCCCATGTAACCCGTCCCCAGTCGGTTATCGCAGACGCTCCTGTTGGTGCCGTTGCAGACGAGAACGGCGTGTTCTTACTGGCAACCAAGACCTGCCCCAACTGTAAAGTAGCGGCAACCTTGCTGGAAAAGGCTGAAATTCCTTACACCAAGGTGTATGTGGAAGACCATCCCGAAATGGCAGAGCAGTATAGCATCAAGCAGGCTCCGTCGTTGGTTGTCAACCAAGGCGGAAACTCCGAGGTCTTTACCAACCTGTCCAACATCAAAAAATTCATTGAATCGTGAGGCATCGTAAGATGGTAGATATCCTCATTGTCGGCAGTGGGCCCGCTGGGCTCACTGCCGCCCTTTACGGACGACGCGCCAACAAATCCGTGTTGGTGCTTGAAAAAAACGGCTTCGGCGGTCAGATTACCTTCTCCCCGAAGATTGAAAACTACCCCGGCTTCAACCAGGTCAGCGGAAACGAGCTTGCCGACCAGCTTTTAGAGCAGGTCATGGCCCAAGGCGCGGAAGTGGACTTGGACGAGGTGACCGCCATCGGTCGGGAGGGGGACCTGTTCACCGTTGTGACCGAGAATGGCGTTCATGAAGCCAAGACGGTCATTATCGCTACAGGCGCCAAGCACCGCCTTTTGGGTGTTCCCGGTGAGACCGGCTTTGTGGGCAACGGCATCTCTTTTTGTGCCGTCTGCGACGGTGCGTTTTACACCGGCAAAGAGGTTGTAGTCGTCGGCGGTGGCAACTCCGCGTTGCAGGAAGCCATCCTGCTTTCCGACCTTTGCAAGTCGGTAACGGTGGTGCAGAACCTGCCCCGCTTCACAGGCGAGCAGAAGCTGGTGGAACAGCTCCTGAAAAAAGAGAATGTGAAAACGATTTTAGGCGCAACCGTCAAGGAGTTCCGTGGCGGAGATGAGCTGGAATCGGTGGTCATTGAGACCGAAGCAGGGGAACAGGAGCTTGCGACCGACGGCGTCTTTGTTGCCATTGGCTTGGCTCCCGAAAACGGACCCTTTGCCGATTGGATGGACTTGGACGGTGGCGGTTATGCCGCATCGGACGAGTCCTGCAAGACCAAAACCGAAGGCTTGTTTGTGGCAGGGGACTGCCGCCAAAAAGGCGTCAGACAGATTACCACTGCAACGGCAGACGGCGCTACCGCCGCTTTGGCTGCTTGCAACTATCTGGATAACAAATAAAAAGAGACCCGTTTGGGTCTCTTTTTTATTTGAGGGAAGAAGTAATAGTGAAAAGGTAATAGGTGAGGAAGAAACTGCTTTGCAGTTTCCGCATTACTTATTCCTTTTTATCTTTTTTAACAGCAACAGGGGAAGCAACAACAGGGCATGGGGCAACAGGGGGTGCATTGGTAGCCCATCTGGTTGCCTTGTTGTTCATATCGGGTATAGCGAGAATCGGAGAAGCCCGACCGATACCGTGGGTTTTGGGGATCCAGGCGTTGTGCTTCTTCAAAATAGCTCTCTGCCTGGTCGAACCAGCCACGCTTCTGATAGAGCAAGCCCATTAAATAATGCCATTCGGCAGAATGGTCGGCAACCTCGTTTAAAACCCGTTCCGCTTCAAAGAGTCGTCCTGCCCGAAGGTGCGCTTTGGCAGCTTTTAGGGGGGAGTCCTCTTGGTGGGATTCGCCCTTGCCCATAATATGGTCATAGGCGGCATTCAGCTCGTTAAGCTTTTCTTGGGCATAGTCGTCTAAAGGGGTGTCCTTGCGGTCTGCCCGATACTGCAACAGCTTTTCGTAGTAGGCGGCTTTTACTGTCTCACGGTCGGCATCGGGGGAGACGCCCAACAGTTCATAGGGGTTATTCATAGTGTTTCAACTCCTCATCCATACGGCCACGGAGGCCTAAGTAAATAACATTCTCCAAAATCGGTTTTGCCCAGTCGGCAACAGGTAAGGCGGACAACGCTTCGCCCAGCTCCGCAAAGGACCGCATCAGGTTCCGACGAATGCGCTCTTTCGGTTCACCCGAAAAGTCTTCGGGACAGGAAAGGTTGAATCGGGCAATTAAGGGGTTGTACTCCTTCTTTTTAAAGTCCTCTTTTAAGTCGCTGACGGCGTCTAACAGATAGACCACCCGTCCGCAGTGATAGCCCATCAAAGACAGGGCGGAGCGGATTTCGGGGGTAGCGTCAGGAAGGTCGAAAAAGAGCTTGAGCACCTGACCGAAACGGTCGGACACCTGGTCTAACACGGCGCAGTTTTCCGCTTCCAGTCGGTAGAGTTCGCCCAGGAGAGAACGGGTGGCGGTGAGTCGTGCTTCCTCTTTCTCTTCTACATGGCGGAGAGCAGGACGGTAAAAAAACCGACCCAATCGGGCAGAAAGGCTCTTTTCGTCCGTGATATCGTCCTCTAATTTCAACGCCGTCAAAAGCACGCTGTAGTCTGCCGCACGCTCTAACGCAGAGGCAGAGGCAAAGGGTTTTTTCAAAAAGGGATTGTACACACAATGTCCGTCCGACAGGGTCGGCGGGGTGTCTAAAGCGGCGTGCAAAATCGCCAAAAAAGTGAAGTCATAGTTAAGACCCAACCGTGTGACCTGACCGTGTCGATTGCCCAGTACCCGACAGAGTCCGCAGTAAAATCCGCGGAAGGTGTTCTGGTCTGTTTCCGACAGGGCGTTTAGGTTGGGGGTGATAAATCCAAACATAGCATTTTTCTCCTTGGAAGATATTATAACCCATAATTTCTTTTTTTGCAATTCTTATTGTAAACTATTGACTTTTTGTTCACAATTTAATATGATAATAGGGTAAAAAATCAGACCGCCACAGCCGGTGGCGGCGAGGAGGCTATTATGCAAAACACAGAAAAAACAATGGAAAAAATCGTAAACCTCTGTAAGGGTCGCGGATATGTCTATCCCGGTTCGGAGATTTACGGCGGTTTGGCAAACTCTTGGGACTACGGCCCGTTGGGTGTAGAGTTCAAGAACAACGTCAAGCGCGCATGGTGGAAGAAATTTGTTCAGGAGTCCCCTTACAATGTAGGTTTGGACGCTGCCATCCTGATGAACCCCCAGACTTGGGTGGCATCGGGTCACGTTGGCGGGTTCTCGGACCCCTTGATGGACTGCAAGGAGTGTAAAGCACGTTTCCGCGCAGATAAGCTGATTGAAGAAGAAGGCGGCGTCAGTGCCGACGGCTGGACCGATCAGCAGATGAAAGACTTTATCGAAGAAAAGGACATCAAGTGCCCCAAGTGTGGCAAGCACAACTTCACGGACATCCGTAAGTTTAACCTGATGTTCAAGACCTTCCAGGGTGTTACCGAGGATGCAAAGTCCGAGTTATACCTGCGTCCCGAGACCGCTCAGGGTATCTTCGTGAACTTTAAAAACGTTCAGCGCACCACCCGTAAAAAGATTCCCTTCGGTATCGCACAGGTGGGTAAGTCCTTCAGAAACGAAATCACC
>JAGAUM010000136.1 GCA_017620795.1 Clostridia bacterium | reverse complement strand
GTCACTGAACATGGACAGGTCTCCGCTTCCTAACGCACGGTAGTCGGTGTTTTGCATGGTATCCACCATGATGGAGGTCATTTCCTCACGCAGGATGGGGGCGTCGGGGTTTAAGTTGCCGTCTGTCACCAGCTCGTCTGCGATAATGTCATAAGCGTGTGCCGAGGTGATGACGCTGGTGAACCAAGCGTCCATGGGCACATCGTTAAAGTAGGGTTTATAGTTCATGGTCGGGAGCTTGGCGGCTTTTTGGACCATGGTTAAAAACTCGGCACGGGTGACCTGTGCTTCGGGGTCGAAGATGCCCTCGCCCTTGCCTTTTACGATGTTCTTTTCAAAGAGGGCTTCGACCGATTCTCTTGCCCAGTGGTCGGTCAAATCGTTAAAGATGGCTTTCTCTTCCACCTCGCCCATGCCCGTGACATACGCCACTTCGGGGTCCCAGCGGGTGCATTCTGCTTGCTGGGAGGCGTTGACATTGGAACGGAAGTGAATCTGGTCGCCTTTCTTGACCGACAAAATCAAGCCGGGCATTTCCAAGTTCCGACCGGGCTTGATTTCAATCATGCCGATGGCAGGATAAACGTTTTGATCGTTCTTCAAAACAGCAACCTTACAACCATCGTAGCTGCTTTGGTCCACCTTGATAGTAGTGGGCAGAATTGCCAAGGTGCCGTCTTGGGGGCAAACATAGGTAAAGGCGGAATCTCCCGACATACCTGGATGCAGATAACCGCGGTAGGGAATGGCGCCTGCGGACCAGTTCTGGTACTTTTCAGCGAACCAGCCGTAGCTACTACCCGACGTGTTGGAGTATTTCTGCAGATTGCTATAGTTATGGCCACCGATGGCGACGTTCTGGTAGACCCAATCGGTGCCCTCGTTGCTTTCAAATGCGTCGGTGGATTTGGTCGAGGTACCAAAAAGGGTCCCCTCGGGAATAGGAGAGGTCACGCCTGCGGCAGGCTCCACACTGTTGGCAGGGGTCAGATAAGAGATGGTCTTGGTCCAGTGGATGCCGTCCGCCTTCTGGTTGGCAATACAGTTTAAGCGGAACCGAATCACATCCCCCTTCTTGACCGTAAAGACCAGATCGGGAATCTCGACATTCTTGCTGTCCAGAACCTGTACCCAACCGACCGACGGGTATAACTGCTGGTCGTTCTTTAAGATTTTGAACTGAACACCGTCACCACTGTAGGTCTCGCCCAAATCTCCACAGTAGCTGGCGTGAATCATCAGCGTACCGTCAGACGGAGCCGTGAAGGAAACAACAGGGTCGGCAATCATGCCTGCATGCATGGAGATGGGGTGTTGAATAGCACCCTGTGCCCAGTTCTGGTACTTTTCATAGTACCAGCCTGTTTGGATATACTCCAAAGACTCGTAGTTGTCGGTGTTGACGGGTGCATGCTCGAACCCCCAGGGAGTAGTGCCCTTGGGTGCAGAAAATCCATCCGCTGCGGTGTGGGTGGCTAAGATGGTCATGTCCTCCGGCTGACCGAAGGTGACCCCCTCAACAGGCTTAATGGCAGAAGTATCGCCCAGATAGGAAATCTTTTTGGTCCAGTGGATACCGTCCTCCTTTTGGGTCTCGATACAGTTTAAGCGGAAGCGAATCACATCGCCTTTTTTGACCTCCAAGGTCAAATCGGGGATGGTCACATTCTCTTTTAAGACCTGAATCCATCCCTCACGTGGATAGATGTTCTTGCTGTTTTTGGTGATCATGAACTGAACACCGTCACCGCTATAGGTCTCGCCCAAGTCCCCGCAATAAGATTCGTGGATCAGAATCGTACCGTCGGACGGACAGGTGAAGGAAACAATCGGGTCGGCAACAGTGCCTGCATGCATGGAGATGGGGTGCTGGATGGCGCCCTGAGCCCAGTTCTGGTACTTTTCATAGTACCAGCCGGTCTGAATGTACTCCAAAGGCTCGTACTTGTCGGTGCCTACGGGAGCATGTTCAAACCCCCAAGGAGTCTCTCCCTGCTTTTTGTAGAACCCATCCTCGGTGGTGTGGGTAATTAAAATCTGCTTTCCGTCGGGACGGCCAACGGTGACTCCGTCTCCAACCGCTTCTGCCGCAAGCATCAGCCCAAAAGGACATACGCTTACAAGCAATGCCAAACACAATAAAACACTCAATACTTTTTTCATGTTCTTCCCTCCTTTATGATTTTATCATAGCGAACCACCGCAAGGATGTCAATAATTCCAATTAAACAGAGCAAGAATTTCGAAAATCGAGCAAGAATTGCAATAAAAAAGCACCCTGCCTTTTGGCAGGGTGCATGGGTGTTTTTAGAGTCCGCTGACTCCCGTTACCGTGTCAGTAGTCTTTACCTCACGGACGAAGGTGTTACCCTCAAACTTTACTCCGTTAGACTGGTCCAGCTTCACCGACGGAGTCTTTTCGTAATCCTCGTTAGCGACACCGAAGG